>NZ_JBSSAB010000010.1:0-84853 GCF_054058195.1 Thermostichus sp. OS-CIW-29 | reverse complement strand
TATCGCAAGGGTAAGCAGTTCAAATGCGGGCACTGCGGTTGGGAAGGGGATGCGGATTTTAACGGTGCGAAGGTGATTGCGCTTTTGGGGGCTGCCGTAAACCAGCCTAGAGGTTCGTGGTTGGCTTGCCAACTGCAGGGCTGCCGAAAGCCCGCTTTGTATTGCGAAGCAGTCAGGGTCGGGTAGTTTACTTTACTTGTCAGAGCAGGCTCCTTGCCCTGGCCTCAAGGATCGGGATCCCGTAGGCTAGGTAGGCCCTCCCCTGCTGCACTCAACATGTGGATCCCTTCTTGGTGGCCGAAGCTCAGTTTTCAGGTTTGGCTGATCTTTATCGGTCGGCTGCTTTCCCAAACTGGAACCGGCTTTACCTTGTTTTATGCCAGTCTCTTTTTTGTGAATCAGGTGGGGCTGACCGCCACCCAAGTGGGCCTGGGGCTAGGCATTATGGCTTTTGCCGGGGTGTTTGGCCGCATCCTGGGCGGCTCGATGGCCGATGGAGCTTGGGGGCGCCGTTCCACTTTGATCCTCTCTCTGGCTATTTCCACCTTGGGGTCGTTTGGGTTTGCGCTCTCCTATGACTTCTGGAGTTTTGCCCTGGCCAATATGGCTGCAGGCTTGGGGCAGGGGTTGTACTGGCCGCCTGCGGAAGCGATTGTAGCAGATCTAACCACTCGTGAGCAGCGCAACGAAGCCTACGCTCTCAACCGTCTGGGGGATAACCTGGGCCTCAGCCTTGGGGTGGCTATGGCCAGCACGCTGGTGGCTCTGACGGGGGCCTATCGGCTCTTGTTTGTAATCGACGGTGTCACTTTTCTAATCTTTCTGGCAGTACTTTGGTTTTTTATCCGGGAAACTCGGGCGACTTGTCCGGCAGCAGAGCCTGTGTTGGCAGGTTGGAAAACCGCCCTTAGAGATCGCTCCCTTTTGGTGTTTGGCCTGTCGAATATCCTGTTCACCACCTATGTGGCCCAGCTCAGCAGCAGCATGCCCCTTTACTTCCGCAATGGGGTAGGGATCCCAGAGGTGCAAATCGGCATTTTGTTTGCCTTGCATGGGGCCTTGATCGCTCTGCTGCAGATGCCGGTGGCCCGTTGGTTGAATCGCCGGACGCGCATCCAAGGGTTGCAGGGATCCGCCCTGATGTGGGGGGTGGGATTTCTTTTGGTTTGGCTTAGCGGTCTGGCGGCGGAATTGGGGGCTCCGGCCCCGGCGGTGGCAGTCTTGGCGCTGGCGGTGCTCTCTTTGGCGTTGGTGAGCTACAACCCCTCTGCCTCTGCTTTGGTGGCGGATTTGGCGCCGGATCACTTGCGGGGGGTGTATCTGTCGGTCAACTCCCTCTGCTGGGCGGCGGGGTTTGCTCTTGGCCCAATGATTGGGGGGATGGCCTTGGACTTGCCGCAACCGTGGGCAAGCGGGTTGTGGATCTTTTGGGTGATCACCGTCAGTTGGGTTTGGGGGATCCTCCGCTTTCTGAACCGCATTCTGCCCTGCAAGGTGAATAGGGCCGCAGTGCCTCCGGTGATGGAGCCCGCTCCCCTCGGTGACGCAGAACGCTAGAGCCCAGGAAAGAAGCAGATTTTGGGATCCCAGTCTTGGCCAACAGCTGGTTAGAGTATGGATGTCGAACAGGAAGGCTAGTTCTGCTCTTGTACCCTGCAATTTCTAGCTGACAGGTTTGGGCTACATCTTAGAGGACTGAGCCTTTGCGTAAACTACCCGACACCAACCGCTAGGCGGTACGGAGCGGGCTTTTAGTAGCCCTGCAGTTAGCAAGCCAACCACGAGCCTCTGGGGTGGTTTACAGCACCCCCAATCGACCGTTACCAGTGCCCTAAACAGCCGTTTCTGGTGTCCGCAGTATTATTATAGCATTCCTCCCGACACCGACCCTACGGGTACAGTGCGGGGCTCCTGCAATTTCTAGCTGACAATCATCGGCATTCCCTTTGGCTGGCAGAGCATCAAACTGGGGTTCTTGCCCCCTTCGGAAAGAAAGTGGTGGAGTATCCCGATGCCAACAGCCCGCTGCTGCTGATCTTTAACGTCATCTGGCTATTGCTGTTTGGCTGGCCGTTGGTGCTTAACCATCTCTTCTGGGCTGTGATTCTGGCAATCACCATTGTTGGGATCCCCTTTGCCAAACAACACATGAAGTTAATTATTTTGTCGTTGTTGCCCTTTGGCCGAGATCTGCGCTGAGAAAGTGGGTGAACCTAGATTGTGGGTTTATTGAGGGGTACGGCCAAACTGGTTATTAGGCATTTCTCACTTGGGATGCAGGAGAGTTTTCTGTCGGGTTGTCAGGATTTGGGGTTGCCAATTGCCAAGGCTGCTCTCGGAGTTGCTCTATTGAACCATCGTCAAACTATTGGTAATGACTTGCCTCGTGTAATTTCCCCAAGTTTGAGCAGCTATGCTGCTGCTTCCTCGTGTTGGGCTGGAGTCATCATTGCCCAACCAAACGCCGGTCACCAGAGGAGGGTTGGGCGTGTAGCCGATAAAGAGCAGATCCTTGTTGGCGGTGGTGGTGCCGGTTTTACCGGCTTCTCCAATGCCGAGCCGGGCAGCAGTGCCGGTGCCGGAGCTGATCACCCCTTGCAGTACGGTTGTCATCTGTTGGGCGACGGTTTCTGGTAAGACAAGTCGCTGAGAACGGGGATCCTCCCGACCAGGGTAAATCTCACGGCAGGTGCGAAAGTCGTTGGGGCTGGCGCAATCGCTGCTATCCAAGATGCGGCGGATGGTGTGGGGCCTTGACCAAAGGCCACGATTGGCAAAAGGAGTGAAGGCTGCTGTCAACTCCAGCAAGTTCACCTCCATTGTGCCAATCACCATAGAAGGATAGGGTTGCAACGGCGATTGGATGCCCATTTGCCGCGCCGTCGCCACCACTTGCTCTAGACCGACTTGTTGGGCCAACCGCAGGGCAATCACGTTTTCGGAGAGGATCAGGCCGCGGGCCAAATCCATAGAGGCCGCTCCCGAGCGACAGCCGCGAAAGGTGAGGTTGCCCCAGGTGAGGGGCTCGCACGACAACACTTGGGAGAGAGGGATCCCCTGGGTGAGGGCAGCCGCATAGGTGAACACTTTGAAGGTGGAGCCCGGCTGCCTTTGAGCTTGGGTAGCCCGGTTGAAGGGGCTGGCGTTGTAGTCGATCCCGCCCACCAAAGCCAGCACTTCACCGTTGCGGCTGTCGAGACTGACCAAAGCGCCTTGGCTGAAGCCCAAGCGGGATCCGGACTCGCGCACCGTTTGGGCCAGGACTTGCTCTGCCAAACGCTGGTAGGGCAAATGCACCGTGGTTTCGATGATGAAGTTGCCCTCTGCCGAGAGGTCTTGGCCCAAGAGCTGCCGCAGCTCCTGGAAGACGGCACTGTAAAAGTAGGGAGCAACTGTCGAGGTTTGGGAGCGCAAATTGGGGTTGAGGGTGAGGCGACTGCGCCGGGCCCGCCGAATCTCCTGTTCGGGGAAGACTTTCAGCTCGCTCAGGCGATCCAAAACCCGATCCCGGCCTCGAACGGCGGCATCATAGTTGGCGACGGGGTTAAAGGCGTTGGGCGCGGGCAAAATGGCCGCCAGAGTCGCAGCTTCGGAAAGGCTGAGCTGGCGGCTTGGGATCCCGAAATAGAACTGGGCAGCAGTTTCAAAGCCGTAGATGCCGTTGCCCAGGTAAACATTGTTGAGGTAGAGAGCGAGGATTTCGTCTTTGCTGTAGCGCTGTTCCAGCTTCAGGGCGGCGACGGCCTCCCGCAGCTTGCGCCCGAAGGTGTTGCCGGAGCCGGTGTAGTCCCGCAGCACGGTGCGGGCCAGTTGTTGGCTGATGGAGCTGCCCCCCTGCTGCACTTCCCCCGAGCGCAGGTTCACCCAAAAGGCGCGGGCAATGCCCAGCAGATCCACCCCAAAGTGGGAGTAAAAGCGGTGATCTTCAGCGGCGACCACCACCTTGGGCAAAATCGGCCCAAAAGCTTCCAGGTCGGGCAGCTCCCGGTAGGTGTCCCCCTGATGGCGGCGCAGCTCCGTCTGCTGATCCCCGGCCAGGACGATCAGGGGGTTGCGATCTGCGGAGAGGGGTGGCTCCACTGAGAACTTGCTCCACTCATGGCCGATCCAAATCCTCGCCCCCAACCCCAAGACCACCATCAGGATGAGGCAGCCGCGCACCCCATACACCTGTGGTGGGGGTGGATCCAGCACTTGAATCCAGACGCTCTCCGGATCCCGAGGCGGGCCAAGGCTCAGTTGCTGGCCATGCCGCAAGATCACCCGGCGCACCCGCTCGACACCACCGAAGGGTTTGAGGCGGAAAACGCCGTTGGTCGAGTCTTGATCTTCTAGCTGGTAGCGACCGGCATTCCACCCCAGCCAGTAGAGAATAGGGGGCAAGGGGATCCGCCAACCCAGACCGGGCAGGCGCCAATCCGGGCGGGGACGGATGTGGGCGTGGAGATGGCTCACCGCGGGGGCAGGGATGCGAATGGTGGCCACCGTCTGGCTGCGACCGAGAATGTCGGATCCCTTCAGGGCAACCACCTGGGGGGGCTCTCCTGGGCAGGTAATCCGCAGGCGCACCGGGCGCTTGGGGGGAGGAGGTTCGGGGGGTTTGAGGAGAGCTGTAGGCCCGATAGGGAAGGGCCTGGCCAGGGTTTTGAAGAAGCGAGCGACGGTGCCCAACAGCGGCTTTTTGTCTTCAGAAGCAGACATGGCTCAGTCCCCCCGCAATTCGCGCGCACGGCGCAGCAGCTCCTGCATGGTCTGGCCGGGACGAGGGCCGCCTGCTGCTGAATGGGGGTTAGGAGCTTTACGAGGCTGGGCAACAGGGGCAGTCGGGGGCAGGGTGGGAGGGGAGACAGGAGAAGGGGGTGGAGCACCGCTGGGCAGCGTGGGATCCCAGAGGGCCATGTAAAGATGGCCTTGGGCGTTGCGTTCGATCCTGCCGGCCCAGGGGCCAACGCGGAATTGCACTCGCCCGGAACGTCCCTCGCGCACAGCCTGCAGTTCTCGCTGCAGTTGAGCAGGCAAGGGGGCTTGCAGCATATCCTCCAAGAGTCCTTCCACTTGCGGGGTGGGTACGCCAGCGGTGACGGTGGCTTCGGTTTGCCGCAGGGCCAGGCTGGATTCGTCGTAGAGCAGGCCCAGGTTCACCCCGCCAAAGCGGTACAGGTCGTACACGGTATTGGGCCAAGCGCCCTGCCCCTGCTGGTTGGGGGATCCCAGGCTGGCTCGTACCGTCTCGCGGGAAGTCTCCAGGGGAAAGGCGCGAAACACTGGCTCGCTCCGGGTGTAGGGTTCCAGCTCCGGTGCCGGGTCCCGCCGTTTGCTCTGCTCTGAAGCCAAAACAAGGGGCTCAGGGACAAGCTCCCCAGGCATAGGATGGACATTCTCTGGGGCAGTGGAATCTGCCACTGCCGGACGAGATCCTGACCCGGAAACACGGGGGGCCGAGGGGCGCTGCAGCAACTGTCCCCATTGCCAACTCACCAAAACCCAGCCCAGCAGCCCGCCCATCAGAAAGGGAATCAGGCGCACCCAAAGCAGGGATCCCCCGTTCTCGACCTCCGTGGCCGCCGTCAAGGGCCTGAGCCGCAGAGTACCTGATGCGGCCAAGGGCGGCGCAGCGGCAGGGAGACCTCCAGAAAGTGGGCCAGAGGCAGCCTCTTCCGACGAGGCGACTGGGACCTGAGGGGCAATAGATCCCTGTGCTCTGGCTTGAATGTGCTCCAGCTCCGCCAACACATTGGCCACCGACTGCGGGCGGGCGGCAGGATCTTTGGCCAGGCAACCGAGGATCAAGTCAGACAAACCGGCGGGCAGCGGAAACTTCAGTCCCCAGTCTTCTAGAGGGATGGGCCGGTGCTTGTGGTGGGCCTGGTACCAGCCCGGGAAAGATTCGGTGGTGGGCTTGAGGGGCATCTGGCCAGACACCATCTGGTACAGCATGATCCCGAAGCTGTAGATGTCGGAACGGACGTCCAGCGGCAACCCTTCCAGCTGTTCCGGGGAAGAATAGGCCAGCGTTCCCAGGTAGGCATGGGTAAAGCTCAAAGATTCATGGCTGTTGAGCAGCTTGGCAATGCCGAAATCCACCAGCTTCGCCAGTTCCCCAAAACTGTCATCGGCCACCACGATCACATTGGCCGGCTTCAAATCGCGGTGGATCACCTGTACCCTTTGCCCTTCCATGAGGATCCCCTCGTGGGCCGCCTTTAACCCCAGGCCAATTTGGCGGGCCAGCCGGAAAAAGCGCTCCAAAGGCAAAGCCCCCGCGGCCAGAATATCCTTGAGGGTCTTGCCGTTCAGGTATTCCATCACATAGAAAGGCACCTCATCGGGGGTAAGGCCATAGTCATTGACTTTGACAATGTGCAGGCTTTTTTGGCCCAAAGCCGCGCAGGCTTTCGCTTCCCGTTCAAAGCGCAGGCGGGTGCGCCGATCCATTGCCGGCTGGGAAAGCAGCTTGACAGCCACTTCCACCCCACCAAAGAGCAAATCTTGAGCCAAATAGACTCGCCCCATGCCCCCCTGTCCCAGCAGATGTACGAGTCGATAACGCTGAGCCAAGAGGCGACCCAAAAAGGGATCCGACGCAGTAAACATAGGGAATCGCGGCGGTACGGAGAACAGGTTTGCAAGAGTCTCGAAGGGATCCGGCAGGAGCGGGCTACCTCTACCATAAGCACTGGAGCCGTCATAGGCCATGCTCGCCGCCGTCAATCCAGTTGCCCTTGATGTCTTTGCCAATTGTTTACCACCCCGACTACAGTGCCCCCCTGCCGCCGGGCCATCGCTTTCCCATGCCGAAATTTCGCCTCTTGCAAGAGCTGCTGCTGCGGGAAGGGGTGATCCGCCCCCAGCAAGTGCACCACCCTGAGCTGCCCCCTCTCGCCTGGATTGAGTCGGTACATACCCCTGAGTACGTCAGAGCCTACTGTGAGGGATCCCTGGAGGCCAAGCTGCAGCGGCGCATCGGCCTGCCCTGGAGCCCGGAGCTGGTGCAGCGCACCTGTCGAGCGGTGGGGGGTACCGTCTTGACCGCCCAATTGGCCCTGCGCCACGGCCTGGCCTGCAACACCGCCGGCGGCACCCACCATGCCTTCCCCGCCTACGGCTCCGGCTTTTGTATCTTCAACGACCTGGCCATTGCCGCCCAAGTCCTGCTGCAGCAAGGGCTGGTGCAAAGGCTCTTGATCGTGGATCTGGATGTCCATCAAGGAGATGGCACTGCTTGGATCTTTCGCTCCGAGCCGCGGGTGTTCACCTTTTCCATGCACTGCGAGGCCAACTTCCCCGCCACCAAACAACAGAGCGACCTGGACGTGCCCCTGCCAGTAGGCATGGAAGATGAAGCCTATCTCCAGACTTTGGCCGACCACTTGCCCGATCTGTTGGCTCAGGTGCGCCCTGACCTGGTGCTCTACGATGCCGGTGTGGATCCCCACGAGGAAGATCTCCTGGGCAAGCTGGCCCTTAGCGACCAGGGCCTGTTTCGGCGAGACATGCAGGTGCTGAACACTTGTCTAAAGCAGGGCTATCCTGTCGCCTGCGTCATCGGCGGCGGCTACGGCAAAGACCTCAACCGCCTCGTGTATCGCCACTCCCTGCTGCACCGAGCGGCCAGCGAAGTGTACCGCCAATACCGTCTTTAGCCGGGCGCAAACTAGGCGTATTCGGCAATCACTACTGTGATGTTGTCTCGCCCGCCCCGCTCTTTGGCCGCCTCGATGAGCTTTAGGGGAAGTTGCTCCAAATCTTCCACCTGCAGGCAATACTCGATGATCACTTCGTCGTCCAGCTCCTCAGTTAGGCCGTCGCTACACAACAACAGGCGATCCCCTGGGTAAACTGTAATCGGCTGCACAGAAGGTGGACCCGCATCGGGTCGGCCCAGGCAGCGCTCGAGAATATGTCGCCAAGGGTGAATCCGGGCCTGCTCATAGGTCAGCTCCCCCAGTCGAATGGAGCGAGCCACTAAGGTGTGATCCTCGGTCATTTGCTGCATTTCGGATCCCCGTAGGCGATAGAGGCGAGAATCGCCAATGTGAGCACTCCAGCAGTTGCCCTTGGGATCCACCATGGCCACCACCACCGTAGTGCCCATGTCTGCCCGCTCTGGATTTTCCCGCTGATCCTTGAGGATGGCACTGTTGGCTGCTTCTACGGCTTCGCTGAGCAACCGGGGTGCCGGCACGTTTTTCCAGCCTCGATCCAGATATTCTCGGATGGTCTCGACAGCCAACAGGCTGGCTGTAGCCCCGGCAGCATGTCCTCCCATACCATCGGCAACAATAAAATAGCGCCCCTCTGGATCGCAGTAGTAGGCATCCTGATTGCTGCTGCGGATCTTGCCGGGATCCGTAGCGCAGGCATATCGTCGCATCACATCAATCGCTCTGACCGATTCAACCTTAAGAGTACTCTGATTAAAGCAAGAGCAGCGAGGGCAGCCAAAACCAAAGTGATAACCGTTAAGGTAGCATGTCCGGCCAAAAAGAGCTGAGTTGCGCTCAAAAAAAAGGCCGCAAACAACACTGCATAACTAACTCCCAGCCCGGTGTTGTTCAGCTTGCGCAGCAAGCGCTCCGTCTCGCTGGATCGCACCCGCAGGCGTAGCTCCCCTTGTTCTATCTTGCTCAAGGTCGACTCGATCCGGCGCGGCAAGCTGAGGCTGCTGCTGGTGAACTCAGCCGCTTGACGGCCAACCTGGGCCAAGAGGGTCTCAGTCTTGCTTCCGTTTAAACTCATCAGCTCTTCCGCAAAGGGTTTGGCCACCTCCATAAAGTCGAACTCCGGATCCAGCCCCTTCCCCAGCCCCTCCAGCGTGGTCAGGGCCCGCATCACAAAAGTAAAGGTAGCCGGAAAACGAAACGGCTGATCGTAGGCCAGCTCGTAAAGGTCTTCGCTAATGGCCGCCACCGAGATTTCTCCCGAGTTGCTGGAAAAGGGTTTGTCCATAAAGTGATCCAGCATGTACTGCACCGAGCGGCGCACCGGAGCCAGATCGGCGGTGGGCACCAGCACCCCCAGTTCCACCAGCGAGGCCACCACCTGATCGGCATTTTTGGAGACCACACCTGCCAGCGTGCCCATCAGCTTTTCTTTCACATCGGAGCGCAGGCGGCCCATCATGCCGAAGTCGTAGAAGATCAACGTGCCATCGGGCTTCACGGCAATGTTGCCGGGGTGGGGATCGGCGTGAAAAAAACCATCCTTGAGCAGTTGCCGCAGATAAGCCTCTGCCCCCAGACGAGCCAAAACCTTGCGATCCAACCCTGCCGCACTCAAGGCTTCGTAATCGCTGATTTTGATCCCCGGCAGGTATTCCAATGTCAACAGGCGAGGAGAGGTGTAACGCCAATACACTTTGGGAACAGCAATTTGCGGCATATCCCGAAAGTTGCGACGGAAGGTATCGGCATTGCGGCCCTCATTGAGGTAATCCACCTCTTCCCAGAGGGTGCGCCGACACTCTTCGTAGATGCCGATCCAGTCGCGGCCCGGCCCGCCCCAAGAGGTGCGATACTGAAAGAACTCGGCAATCCCACGGCAGATCTCCAAATCGATGGTGAACAGCCGGGTCAGCCCCGGACGCTGCACCTTCACCACCACCTCTTCCCCGGTTTTCAGCTTGGCGCGATGCACCTGCCCCAAGCTGGCAGCGGCCAAAGGGGTGGGATCAAAGTAGCTGTAGATTTGGGTTATCGGCCTGCCCAGCTCCTGCTGCACAATTGCCGCCACCTGTTCGTAGCTGAAAGCAGGCACCCGATCCTGCAGCTTGGAGAGCTCCTCGACATATTCCGAGGGGAAGAGATCGGCGCGGGTGGAGAAAAACTGCCCCACTTTAATAAAAGTAGGGCCTAAGTTAAGCAGCGTTTCGCGGATCCAAATGGCTCTGGCCCGGCGGCGCTGGGCCTTTCGCTCGGGCGTGGGTTGTCCCCCATAGCTCCAAGCCTGCTGATCCAGCCAAAGGTAAAACAGCCAGGTGAGCACAAATCGCCAAATGTCCAGCATGCGGCCCTGGCGAGTATAGTTCTCCCGGGCCCAGCGGTAGGCGGTATAGGGCTTGACGGGTTGTGATCCCAAAGAAGTCCGGGATCCCAAAAGGCTCGCGTTCAAGCGTTTCGACTCCGGTACTTCTGCAACTCGGAGCGCAGCTGCGCCACTTCCGCCCGCAAGTCGTCCAGAGTTGCCTGCAAATCTTCTGTCTGGAAAGGAGGCGGCACCCTTTCCTGGGCGGCCATGGATGCTTCTGCCTCAGCCCGGGTCATGACATCCTGGGCAAAGGTTTGCCAGCCCTCCTGCAGCTCAGCCCACACCTTGCCCACTTCCCCGGCAATATCGGTGAGGGCGCTTTCCAAACGCTCGCGCAGAACGTCTGCCACAGCCTTGCCGACAAAAAAAGCCTGCACAACCGGATTCTTCATGCGACCCAAGTGTTAAGAAGCATCACCCAGATTATAACGAATCCTGCTCAAACACAGCGGCGAGCCGACCCACCCGAACAGCCTCGGATCGATCGGCCCGGCAGAGCCCGCAAAGGGTTGTCCCCGGAAGCTTGCCCAGTCCTAGCGGCGGCTGGTGGTCATGTCCGGGATCTTCAGATCGAAGACGCTGATGTTTTGCCGTGCAGCCGGCTTGGGATTGAGCATGCGGGCCATGTTGAGGAAGTTTTCTGGATCCCCGGGTTTGGGAGGACGGGTGAGACGATAGGTGCGCACCACTTCCCGCGTCGAGCGCTTCACGCCGGAGACATCGCGCCAACGAGCTCCATAGCGGGGGGTTACCAGGTTGGCGGGCTTTTCCGACAGGCGACGGCGTTGGTAAGGCACCACATCGTCCCCAAAGGCGGCATTGTACTCTTCGCTATCCACCACAGCGTCGATGAAGCCATCTAGCCCCTTGGTGGCAACGATGATGGAGTACTTGATGCGCTCCTGTTGGCTGTAGGTGGGCCGACCCAAAAAGCGCTGGAAGGTGACCTCGATGAAGCGGTAGTTGTCGTTGGGAACCATGACCAGATCCCGGTACACCTCCGACTTGCCCAGGCCGCGCACAAACTCTTTGACCGAGATCGCCCCGTTGCGCAATTGGGACTCCAGAGCTTTTTGCCGATAACTCTCCAGCATCAGATGCTCGCTGAAGATCTGGCGATAGGCGGCGCGAATGATGTTGTCAATTCCTGTCGGGTCGTCAGGACGGTAGACCGGCGGGGTTTCGTCGCTGGGCACAAAGTAGCGAGGCACCCGTTCATTTTGGGTGGTGGGGCGATCGGCAAGCAACGGAAGGGACATAGATGGTGCTCCTAAAAAAACGAGAAAAACTTAAGAAAAACACAGTGGGGCAGGGAAGCTAAGGCTCAGCAGCCAATTCCTGCCAGCTCATCTGGGCGCGGAGAGGGATCAGAGGATCCGCATCTTCCAAGGCCATCTGGAGCGCAGCCTCGACTGAGGGTCGCAGAGATTGTTCACCCTGGCGAGCCAAGTCCGTCAGGGATCCAACGGCGGCGTAGCGGACTCCCCAATCGGCATCGGCAAGACATTGCCGCAACAGTTGCAAGGCTCGCTCTTGATCGGGCAAGGGCCGCTTGGCCGCCACCCGTCCCAGCCCGCGGGTCGCCGCCCGCCGTACACTGGGGGCAAAGTCCGCCACAATGGCTTCTGCCAAAAAGGGGTAGGCATCCCCATGGCCAATGCGAGCCAAAGCCCGCACCGAATAGGCCCGCGCCCCGTAATCGAAACCGTCAATATGGCTCAGCAAGGGCTGCACCGCGGCTTCCCCAAAGCGCAGCACTTCCTCCAGGGCGGCTTCCCCCACTGCAGGGCGATTGAACCCAAAGGCGCGAATTAAGATGGGGATCCCTTCCACTTGGCCCAAAGCGCCCAGCGCCCTCACCACCCGCAACAATTCCTCAGGCGACGTGGCCTGCTCCAATTCTGCTGCCAGTTGAGCCACAGCAATGGGAAACGCTTGAGCAGCCGAGGCGGAGGACATAGGCAACGAATAGTCAAAGGTACACTTGAAACCGCTGATCAAAGGCACTGAGCGCCCCAGGATCCTAGAAGAGCTTCTCCAGTTGCGGCAGGATCACCGCCGTCACCTGAGCCAGCGGCACCCACCCCAACTGAAGCGCCACATCGAACAGCCGCTTCAGAGCATTGATGCGCAGGTTGAGAGCCACGTCGGCTGTGGCCAGCAGCGGCGCCCCCGCTACCCATCCCGATTCGGCCAGGTCGAACAAAGCGGCCTGTCGTAGGCTGGAGTTGGAGTGGGCCAGTAGCGCCACCAGGATTTGGGTCAGCTCCTCGGCTTGCGTAAAGCGATAGAGCACCCAAGCCGCTGCCGAACGCACCCGCTCAGAGGGATGGTTCAAAAAGGGCCGGATCGCTGCCTCAGCCTCGGTGGCCTGAAGCTGACCCAAGGCCTCGATAAGGGCTTCCCAGGGCTGCTCCTGCTCGCGGGACTGCAACAGTGCCAGCAAGGGATCCACCGCTCGCTTGTCCCCCAATTGAGCCAAGGCATAGGCAGCCTCTTCCCGCACATGAAAGTCGGTACAAGTGAGCGCCTCGATCAAACCGGGCACGGCCCGCGCATCCCCGATTTGCCCCAGGGCCTTAGCGGCATTGCGGCGCAGAGGATAGCCCCCCAAGGCAGTGCGATCCCGCTCATCCTGCAACGCCAAAAGCAGCGGCTCTACCCCCCTTGGATCCCGAACTGTGCCCAGGTACCAGGCAGCATAGTACCGATCTTGCAAGTCATCCCCCTGCAGCCGGGCTATCGCCTGCTCCCAAGTGAGCTGCTGCGGCAGCACCGCCGTGTTGGATGCCATACGAACCGTTGCAGAGCTGTTCATGACACCTGGGCAACCTTGCCGGTAACTTCAGTCGGCCGTCGGGCCTCCCTCACTCAGCAGCGCCGTTGCCCTGAGCGGGAGAGGCATTGGCTCCCGACAAGGCAGTGACCTGCACGATTTTGCCACCCATCCGCAGAATGCGCTGCATCTCGGCAGACAACCGACTGTAGGGAACGGTGGTGCTCAGGGTGCTGCGGCGAACTTTGGCAGAGGTGGCCAGAGCATCGGGCGGGTTGAGCAGACCGGTGTACTCAACTCGGTAAACCCGGCTGCCGGCTTCTGTCAGGGCTTCAGGGCTGGTGGTGCTTTGACCAAACATCGCTTTCCCCAGGTATCTATGAGACTTCGTTTGGAAGACAGGCAAACTGACCAGCGAACAAGCCGTACCGGCTATTCTCGCGAACCAGCACGCTGCCGTTGGGCAATGCCTACAATCCAAAGGCTAACTACCCCAGACTGGAGAGCAGGCGACCAACCCAACCGGCTTAAGAGAAGCCAAGGCGCCAAACCAACCTGGAAACAGGTGGAATAGACCTCTTTGGAGCCGTCGCCTGCTCTGGAGAGACACACAATTGGAAGACAAAGAAAGAGATCGTCCACTCCCAACAAGCAGGGATCTCTGCCCTGGGATCCCCTAGCTGAGGGCGTTGATGGCGTAATCGAAGTAGATGGCAGCTTCGTTGGCCGCTTGACCGCTCAGCATGCCCAGAGCGCGGCTCTTCATGTACTGCAGAGCCACGATGTACCAGCTGGGAGAGAGGTTAAAGGAGCGGTTCACTTCCCGCAGTCCGGCCACCAGGTATTCATCGAGGGGGCCGGTGCCACCTGCAACCAGAGAATAGGTAATGAAGCGGAGGTAGTAGCCGATGTCGCGGGCACACTTGGCCTGAAACACATCGCCGTGGCCCATTTCACCCGGCTGAGTCAGGTAAGGGAACCTCTTGAACACTTCCTGCACCGCTTCCCGCACCAGAGTTTGCTGGTTGTTGGTTAGGACACGGGCCGCTTCCAGAGAAGCAGCAGCACGCTGGTAACGACCATTCACGGCCTGCAGTTCGCTGGCATTCAGAAAACGCCCTTGATTGTCAGCGGCAGCAATCGCTTCAGTGATGACAGTTTTCACCTTGCAACTCCTAAATTCATCGATTGTGTTGTTAATGGACGTTCTGTAGGAAAGGCGGACTGGATTTCCACCTGCCTATCAGAAATGAGGGATCTAACGGATCTCAATTCTGAAAGGAACGACCAAGCTGGCTTCGACCCAAAGCTCAAACGATGGCGGCAGCAGCCTTATCGAAGTAGCTGGCCACTTCGCTTTGCAGCGCAGAGCAGTCCCCAGGGGTGATGCCTTTCGGATCCATGATCTTGGCCAGGGCTTCTTTCTTCATGGCAGCAATGCCGTTGGCCACAGAAGTGGTGGGCACCCCCAGAGCAATGTAGGTTTCCCGCAGGCCGTTCAGGCAGCGATCTTCCAGCACAGAGCTATCCCCGGCCAAGGTGGCATAGGTGATGTAGCGCAGGATGATCTCCATGTCCCGTAGGCAGGCAGCCATGCGGCGGTTGGTGTAGGCATTGCCGCCGGGAGCGATCAGATCTGGCTCTTGAGCAAACAAAGAGCGAGCTGCATTGGTTACGATTTGGGCGGCATTGCTGGTCATGCGGTTGACAGCATCTAGGCGCTTGTTGCCCTCTGCCACCAAAGCCGCCAAACGGTCAAAGTCTTGGTCACTTAAAAAGGCACCGCGTGCATCTGCCTGAGCGATCACCCGGGTAAAAGCATCTTGCATGATGGATCTCCTTCTGGTCTTTCCAAAAAGTGGTGAGCGACTGGCTGAACCTCCCAAAAGCCGAATCCCAAGCTTTTTTGCGGGATCCTCTTTGACCCCCAAAAATCAAGGATTCCGTGGCAGCAGACCCCCCACCGAACCCCTAAATTTTTAGATAGGTCAAGAACCTCTGCGACTTTCAGACAGCCGAGCATCCAGCCTAATTTTATATCGCGGGATGGATGAGTGTTTTGTGAAGATTTGCAAACCTACCAACCCCAAAATGTCTGCCTAGGCTGGGATCCCTGGACTGTGGGGCGCAGCAGGGGGGAAATGGGTCTACAGGCTGGCTTACGGAATGTAAACATTTGTTTTGAGATGGAAGCAACCTGAGTTGGCGCCCTCCTGAACAGAACTGACGTTCTCCCCACGGCTAAAGCCGGGGGATTTTTCCGCCGCTCCACGCTCCTCGCGCTTCGGTCAGCGCTCTGGAGTGGTCACCTCTTGCAGAGCCGCTTTGAGGGCTCGACAAAAGTGGGCTATTTGCTGCAGTCCTTCTTCAGGCGTGGGGGCTTTGGCCAGCCGTTGCACAAATGCGCTGCCCACAATCGCTGCATCTGCTCCCCAGAGAGCGATCTGGCGGGCCTGGTCGGGAGTGGAGATGCCGAAGCCCACCCCAATCGGCAGGGGGGTTTGTTGGCGCAGTTGCTGCAGCAAAGCCGGGATCCGCTTTTCCAGGGTGGCCCGTTCGCCGGTAACGCCGGTGGTGCTGACCAAGTAGACAAAGCCACTGGACTGCTGGGCAATGCGGCGCATGCGCTCCGGGGGGCTGGTGGGGGCCACCAGCAGGATGAGGTCGATCTCTTCGGCCTGGGCTGCTTGTCGCAGGGATCCCGCCTCTTCCAGAGGCAGATCGGGGACGACCAAGCCGGCACAGCCGGCCTGCCGCAGTTGATGCAGAAAGTTGGGGATGCCGAGCTGGTGGATGGGGTTGTAGTAGGTGAACAGGATCAGGGGGGCCTGCAGCGAGAGACAGCGCAAGCCTTGTAGAATGGCGCCCAAAGTGACTCCCCGACTGAGGGCGCGGGTGGCTGCTGCTTGGATCACCGGCCCATCGGCCAAGGGATCCGAGTAGGGTACCCCCAGCTCGATAAGATCGGCGCCGCTCTGATCCAGAACCTGCAAAGCCTCAAAGGTGGTTTCCAAGTTGGGATCCCCGGCGGTGAGGTAGGGGATGAGGGCTGCTTCACCGCGGCTGCGCAGCGCCTGGAAACAGGCTGTGATCCGGCTGGGCATGGGATCCATTCGATTCTGAGGAGATTGAGAGCATCCCCCACTGTAGCGTCTGCCGGGATCCCTAGGGGAGAGGCACAAAATCGTAGCCGGTACCGGAGCGGTTGCCGGGCTCAACCCGCACCAGCACATGGGGAGCATTGCGGTCGCCGGAGGGCAAGAAGCGCACTTCTCCGGAAGCGCCGTCCTGGAGGAGGAAGTTGGGATCCTGCAAACGGGCCAGCACAGCGTTGCGGCTGGTGGCTCCTTGGCTGAAAGCTTGCAAGAAAACCCGGGTGGCATCATAAGCCAGAGCGGTGCGCCAGCTCACCTGCCCTCCCCAGAGCTGGGCTGCCTTCTGGGCAAACTCGCGGTTGCGCGGCACCTGGGGATGCCAGGGTACCGCCACCACCAAGCCTTCTACCGCTGCTCCCCCGTCTTGCAATGTGGTGAGGCTGAAGAGCACATCGCCGCCCAGAAGAGCAAGGGGCTTACCAGCTACAGCGTTCTCGCGGGCTACGGCCAGCGCTTTTTCGGCTACGGAAGCCGTGGGAGCTAAAAAAGCTACCTGGGCTCCTTGGCCGACGGCCCTTTGCAGGCTGGCCTGGGGGTTGAAGTCCGACGCCGATAAGTCGAACTCCGCCAGCACGATGCCCCCTTCGCTGGTCAGGGTGGAGGCAAAGGCGTCCCGCAGGCTGGTACTGTAAGCGCTGTTGGGGTTGTAGAAGATGGCCACCCTTTGCAGCCGCAACGTGCTGAGAGCATAACGGGCCAGTTGCGTGCCGGCCACTTGATCCGAGGGCACGGTGCGAAAAATGGCATCCCCCAGCATGCTGATGCGGGTGCTGGTGGAGGTGGAGGAGATCATGGCCAAGCCGGCAGGCTGATAAACCTCGGCTGCAGCCAGGGTGGCGTCGCTGGTGTTATGGCCAATCACCCCCAAGATCTCGGGCTGGCTCACCAGAGCCTTGGCCACCGCCGTTGCTCGCTCAGGGTTGTCGCCATCGTCGGCAATCACTACCCGCAGCAGCCGTCCTCCGATTCCCCCCTGTTGGAAAAGCTCCTCCTGAGCTTGCGCCACCCCGCGCAGGGTCTCTTTGGCGCGGTTGGGGTTGCTGGAGATGGGCACCACCACCGCCAGGCTCAAGGGACTGCCCTGCTGCTGGGCACGGGCATTGTTCAAGAAAATGCGAGCTTCCGGGTCGTTGCGGTTGCTTTGCAGCCCCATCTCCAACACCGGGATGGCTGCGCTGAGGTTACCTTGGCGCAACAGCTCTGCAGCGGCAACGGCAGCGGGACTGCTATCGGCAAACAAGGTGCGCTCGCCGCTGGTCAGGAGCAGATCTTGTGCTCCACCCCCCAACCCTGGCAGCGATACTGGCGGTAGAGAAATGCCTTCCGGCCAGCGAACATAGCCCGCCCGCCAAGCACGATGACCGCCCCAGAGGAGCAATAGACCCAGGACGATGTAGACAATGGGTGGCGGAGACTTGACAACCATGATTCAGGGAAGAAAACGCCGACCTTCGGCCAGCAAAGACACTGCTCGCGCCCTCAGGGATCCTCAAAAACCCGTCTTTTCAAGGATTTTCAGAGGCTTCTCGAAGAATAACTTAAGGGTGGGGACGGTAGGAAGGGCTGTTGCGGTATTGGCGCTCTAGCTGCTCCACAATGGAAATGGGAACGGATGAGGTCTCGGAGGGCTCTTCTGGCGAGGTGCCGATCTGCGTCTCGGTCTCCACATTGAACTGCCGAGATGTTGCCCAAACCACTGCTGCAATCAGCAAAAGGACGATAGCGGCACCGTAAAGAAAGGCGACGATGGCCATCGGGTCAATGGTTTAGCTTTCCCCTTCCATGATAAAGGCTGTCGAGAATTACCCACTTCAGGATCCCTTGGAGCAAGCGCTGTGGGACTGGCATCGGGGACAGGCCAAGGGATCCCTTCTCTTACATGCCTACAGCCTGGAGGGGATCCCGCTGGCGGAAGAGCCCCAGGTGGTCTCCCCAGAGGTGTTCTTCACCCAAGAGTTGCCGGAGGTGGAAGCCTTGGCCTTGGAACTCTGCCGCGGTCGGGTGCTGGACATCGGCGCCGGTACGGGCCGCCACAGCCTGCTGCTGCAGGAGGAAGGATTGGCCGTGGCCGCTTTGGATCGCTCCCCTGTGGCTTTGCAGATTATGGCAGAGCGGGGGGTGCGTTGCTGCATTGCCGCCGATCTTTTCCACTGGGCGGGGCCAGGAGAGCCCTTCGATACCCTACTCCTGCTGATGAACGGCGTCGGCTTGGCGGGATCCCTGTCGGGCTTGGAGCGTTTTTTGCGCCTGGCTCGCCACTGGGTTCAGCCCACTGGCCAGTTGCTCCTGGATTCCACCGATTTGAGCGATGCCAGCGACCTCGCAGATCTGCGGAATCTGCCGGCAGAAGAGGGAGGGCGTTTAGAAAACTTGGAAGATCCCTCTGGCAAGCTGGCCGCTCCTGCCCACCTCGAAGCAGGTGGCTCAGAAGATTGGCAGGAAGGGAGCGAGGCAAAAGCCAAGGTAGTGAACTTTGTAGCCGAGTACAACGGCCAGCGGGGGGATCCCTTTCCCTGGCTATTTGTAGATCCGGAAACCCTGCTGCAGTGTGCCCACGCCAACGGCTGGCAGGGGCAGATTGTCTATCAAGAGCCGGAGGGGGCTTTTCTGGCACGCCTCACCCCCTTCTGAAGGACTCGCTAGTGGGAAAGGATCTGGGATAAAAACAGGCGGGAGCGCTCTTCTTTCGGATTGCTGAAAAACTCTTGGGGGGTGTTTTCCTCCACGATCTTGCCGCGGTCGAAGAAGATAATCCGATCCGCCACCTCGCGGGCAAAGCCCATCTCGTGGGTTACACACACCATGGTCATCCCCGAGCGGGCCAACTCCCGCATCACGTCCAGCACCTCCTTGATCATCTCTGGATCCAAGGCCGAGGTGGGCTCATCGAAGAGCATCACCGCCGGATTCATGGCCAAGGCGCGGGCAATCGCCACCCGCTGCTGCTGCCCCCCCGAAAGTTGCCCCGGGTATTTTTCTGCTTGCTCGGCGATCCCCACGCGGCTTAGCAGTTCCATAGCCCGCTCTATCGCCTCACTTTTTTTCATCTTTTTCACGTGGATTGGGCCAAGGGTTACATTTTGCAAAACCGTGAGATGGGGAAACAGGTTGAACTGTTGAAAAACCATGCCCACCTCGCGGCGAATGGCATCGATGTTGCGCAGGTCGCTGGTTAGCTCAATGCCATCTACCACAATGCGCCCTCTCTGGTGTTCTTCTAAGCGGTTCAACGTGCGAATAAACGTTGACTTGCCCGAACCTGAAGGCCCACAGACCACCACCACCTCTCCGCGGCGGATGCGGGTGGTAATGCCCTTGAGGACGTGGAAATCGCCGTACCATTTGTGAACATCTTCGCATTGGATAATGTCAGCGCTGGCTGCACTTTGCGGAGAGAGTGAAGACCTTATGTGCGGGGATCCTTGCATGGGTGGGTGACTCCCTAAGTTTCACCAAAGCAGGCATGGGTACCATGGCAGAACTGGCCGAGCCACAACCGTAGCCTCTGCAACATTTCCATACGCCCTGACATGTAAGGCTTTGAGAAAATCGTAGGCGCCTATGGCAAACCATTCTATGGGGTGTGGGGTGTGGCAGGAGTGTAACCCAATGGCACGGTATCTCGGTTGAAGTGCCGTGTATGAACGACTGTTGACGACGAAGATCTTGAGGATTGACATGGGGTAATTTTATGAACTGGATAAAGCATTTGAACGGATTGGCTCCCTTGGCCGGGGCACTGGCGTTGTCTATGGGCCTGCAGTCCCTTCCTGCTTGGGCGCAGCTGGGGCCGCTCACCGACCGCATCAAGGCTCGGGGCGAGTTGATCTGTGGGGTAAACAACCAACTGCCCGGATTCGGCAACCTGGATGACCAAGGCAAGTATGTGGGTTTTGATATCGACATCTGCCGGGCAGTAGCTGCCGCTCTCTTTGGAGATCCGGACAAGGTTCGATACGTCTACCTGACGGCGGCCAATCGCCAGTCTGCGATTCAGTCGGGCGAGGTCGATATGATTAGCCGCAACACCACCTGGACCCTCACCCGGGATCGCGAGTGGGCGGTGACCTTCGGCCCCACCACCTACTACGACGGCCAAGGATTTATGGTGCGGAAGTCGCTGGGGGTGGAAAAGCTGGAAGACCTGAACGGGGCCACCATCTGTGTGATTGCCGGCACCACCACCGAGCTGAACTTGGCGGATACCTTCCGCGCCCGTGGCATTGCCTTTACGCCAGTAACCTTCGACGGCGATGATTCCTCTTTCAACGCCTACGAAGAGGGCCGTTGCGATGCCATCACCAGCGACCAAAGCGCCCTCATCTCCCGCCGGGCCAGCTTGGCTTCTCCTGATGACCACGTGATCTTGCCGGAGATCATTTCCAAAGAGCCCTTGGGGCCGCTGGTTCCCCACGGAGATGAGAGTTTCTCCGACATTATGAACTGGACGGTCTACGCCCTCTTCTATGCAGAAGAAAAGGGGATCACCAGCGCCAATGTGGACGAGTTCCTCAAGTCCGAGGATCCCGACATTCGCCGCTTCTTGGGCCAGGAAGGCAACCTGGGAGAGCTGCTGGGCCTGAAGCCGGATTGGGTGGTCAATGTCATCAAGGCGGTGGGCAACTACGGCGAGATCTTCAACCGCCACCTGACCCCCTTGGGCGTGCCGCGGGGCTTGAACCAGCCCTACACCAAAGGTGGGATCCAGTACGCGCCGCCTTTCCGCTGATCGGCTGATTCGGAATCCGGGCCTAGGGATCCCGGTTGGTCAGTACCGGCCAGGGATCCCCTATTCTCTGCTGTGCTCTGAATTTTTGCTTGCCCCGCATGACTTCTCTGTCCGACCAGTCCCACCTTCGCCCCCCCTGGTGGCGGGATGAGCGTATCCTGAAGCTCTTGCTGCAGGTGGCCTTTGTCGTGGCCGTGCTGCTGGTGTTCGGGATCCTCGCCCAAAATCTCCTCGCCAGCATGCGTCGCCTGGGCATCAGTTTGGGCTTTCGCTTTTTGGGCAACTCTGCCAACTTTGGGATCACCGAGGGGCTGATCCCCTACGACCCTTCCGAGAGCTACCTGAAGGCTCTGGCGGTGGGAGCGGTGAACACCCTCTGGCTGTCGGCAGTCAGCATTGTGTTGGCGACGGCGATGGGCTTTGTCCTGGGGATGGCTCGCCTCTCCAGCAACTGGCTGGCCCGCCAATTGGCTACCGTCATCACCGAGATCTTTCGCAATGTCCCGGTGCTGCTGATCGTGATCTTCTGGTACCAGGGGGTGATCCTCACTCTGCCGGGGGTGCGCAACAGTCTCTCCATCGGCGGGCTTGTCTTTATCAACCAGCGGGGAGTGAAGCTGCCCGGGTTGGATCCCAGCGGCTGGCTGGTTCCCGCGCTGGCCATTGTAATCGCGGCTGGGTGGGGGATCCGCAAGCTGCTCCTGGCCCGTCGCCCCGAGCTGGGATCCCGGCAGCGGAACCTGTGGGTGGCTGCGGGGGTGGCGCTGCTGGCGGTGGCCTGCTGGGTGCTCTTCCCAGAGCCGCCGGTGCGGCTGGATGTCCCGGTACTGGAGCGCTTTAACTTCCGGGGTGGGATCCAGCTTTCGGCGGAGTTTACCGCCATGATGCTGGGCTTGGTGACCTACACCGGCTGCTACATTGCCGAAGTGGTGCGGGGATCCTTTTTGGCGGTGCCGCGGGGGCAGTGGGAGGCGGCCCGGGCCGTCGGCCTGTCGGAGCTGGAAACCTTTCGCTTGGTGATTGTGCCCCAGGCCCTGCGGATCATGATCCCCTCGTTGAACACTCAGTATCTCACCCTGATCAAAAACTCCAGCTTGGCCATTGCCGTTGGCTTTTCCGATCTGTTCAACATCAGCAGCACCATCATCAATCAGTCGGGACGCTCGGTGGAGATGTTCGCCATCCTCATGGCCACCTACCTGACCTTTAACCTGGTGGTTTCCTACGGCATGAACTGGCTCAATGCCCGCGTCAAATTGGTGGAGCGCTAACCCATGCCCAGCAGTCTCTCCTCTCCCCTTGTAGAAGAAAAGGTACTCCCCCCCAGGGAGAAACAAAGTCCTCTGGCTTGGGTGCGCCGCAACCTGTTCGACTCCTGGCTGAGCACCTTGCTCACCTTGGTCTCTGCCTTGGTGTTGGCCTGGGCAATTTCCCTGTTCTGGAACTGGGCGTTCACCCAAGCCCGCTGGGAGGTGATCCCGGCCAACCTCAAAATCTTTGCCAGCGGCACCTACCCCAGCAGCCAACTGTGGCGGGTGTGGGCGGTGTTGGGAATTGTGCTGGCCACCTTGGGGGTAGCGGGGGGGACTTGGGGCGGTGTGCTGCTGCACTACCTCATTCTCTTGGGAGCTGCTATGGGCTTGGCCGCGTTCCTGCCTTTGGGAACCCAGTCGCAGGGGTGGCTGGCGGTTTGCTCTGGAGCGACTTTTGCCGCTATTGCCCTCAGTCGCGGACGGGAATCCTGGCGGCTGGCTTCCATCTGGGTTTGGGCCTTGATCTTGCCCCTCTGTCTGGAGCTGCTGCTGGGCAACCTGGGCCCCCCTTGGCCGGCAGTGCGGGCTGAGCAACTGTCTGGACTGCTGCTTACCTTGATCTTGGCGGCAGCCGCCATGATCATCGGCTTTCCCATCGGGGTGTTGCTGGCATTGGGCCGGGCCAATCGGGCGTTGCCGGTAATCCGGATCTTCTGCACGCTGGTGATCGAGCTGGTGCGGGGGGTGCCCCTGACCACCATTCTGTTTGCCGCCTGGCTGTTGGTGCCCTTCTTTCTGGGGGGGATCAGCGTCAACCTGATCATCAGGGCGGAGGTGGCCTTCATCTTGTTTACAGCCGTGTACGTGGCCGAGGACGTGCGGGGCGGCCTGCAGTCGATCCCGCTGGGCCAGCTAGAAGCGGCACGGGCACTCGGCTTGAACCCCTTTCAAGTGACGGCTCTGGTGATTTTGCCCCAGGCGTTGCGGGCAGCTGTTCCGGCGCTGGTGAACGAGTTCCTCACTCTCTTCAAAGACACGTCGCTGGTGTTCATTGTCGGCCTCATCGACCTGCTGCAGGCGGGGCGCGTGGTGTTCACCAACCCCAACTGGCTAGGCACCCAGCGGGAAGTGCTGTTTTTTATCGGCCTGATCTACTTTATCTGCTGCTTTGCCATGGCTTACGCCGCCCAGCAGGTGGAAAAGGCGCTGGGCTTGGGCAAGCGCTAGAAATTGCAGCCACTCCCCTTCCCAGTTTCATCTGCTCAGGCCCCGGGATCCCCTTAACAGGCCAGGGCTACATCCCCCTATAGCGGCTCGACAAGTGCTTTTCCCTGGAGAGGGGGCAGCGCTAAGATAGCGGGGAACGTCTCGTTACACCTTGGCCCATGACCCTTGCCTCTGAGACCGAATCCCCGGAGCAAGCCGCGGCGGCCCCTGAGTCTGGTCGGGTGCGGGATCCGGAGTTTCCCTACGAGGTCGAGATGACCTTGATGGAGCACTTGGAAGAGCTGCGCAGCCGCCTGTTGGCCAGCGTGATCGCGGTGGCGATCTGCATCATCGCCTGCTTTGCCGTGGTGAATCGCATTGTCGCCCTGCTGGAGGTGCCCGCGCAGGGGGTTACCTTTTTGCAACTGGCGCCGGGGGAGTATTTTTTCGTTTCTGTGAAGGTGGCGGCCTACTCGGGGTTATTGCTGGCCACGCCCTTTTTGCTCTACCAAATTGCCCGCTTCGTCTTGCCGGGGCTGAGCGTGAAGGAGCGCAAGCTGCTGGGGCCGGTGGTGCTGGGATCCAGCCTTCTCTTTGTGGCCGGCTTGGTCTTTGCCTACTATCTCCTCATTCCGGCGGCGCTCAACTTTTTCATTCGCTACGGCGAAGGGGTGGTGGATCAGGCTTGGTCCATCGACCGCTACTTTGAGTTTGTGCTGCTGCTGCTGTTCAGCACCGGCCTGGCCTTTCAGGTGCCGATTTTGCAGGCGCTGCTGGGGGCGCTGGGTCTGGTGACTGCCGAGCAGATGTTCAAGGGCTGGCGCTACGTGGTTCTGGGCGCGGTGGTGGCGGGGGCCATTCTCACCCCCTCGACGGATCCCCTTACCCAGAGCCTTTTGGCCGGGGCTGTGACGTTTCTATATTTGTTTGGCATTCTGCTGGTGAAGCTCCTTGGCAAATGAGCCGAAGCTGCATGCGCTGATCTTGGCGGCTGGGTTTTCCACGCGGATGGGAGAGCCGAAAGCCTTTCTGCCCTGGAAAGACGGGCAAACCCTGCTCTCTTACCAGATTTTTCAGTGGCGACAGGCGGGGTTTCAACCCTGGGTGGTGCTGGGATCCCAGCATCTGGCGGCAGCCCAACCCCACTTGGCAGGGGCAGAGGTGCTGGTCAATTCGGCTCCTGAGCTGGGCAAGACCCATTCCATTCGGGTGGGGGTGGAAGGGATCCCTGCCGATTTTCAGGTGCTGGCCATTTCGGCGGTGGATCAGCCCCGTCCGGCGTGGATCTACCACAGCTTGCTGGAGTACCATCTGCGCCATCGCGCTTGGGTTACTGTGCCGGTGCATCGAGGACGACGGGGGCACCCTACCCTGATCGACAGGCGCTTGCGGGAAAAGCTGTTGGATCTCCGAGAAGAAACCCTGGGCCTGCGCCGGTTGTTGCAGGATCTGGGCAGGCGGGTACAGGAGGTGGAGCTCTACACTCCTGAGATCTTCCTGGACTGCAATACCCCTGCCGATATGGAGGCCGCTGCTGCCGGTTGCGACAGCGTTGCCCAGGAGTGAGGGGATCCCCTTCAGCACTTGTCCTGCGACCGGTCGCCTCAGCGGTACCGAGCACTTCGGCGTTGCCCAGCAAGATGTTCTTCCCATTGCTCGTATGAGAAAGGGCCTTTATCCTGCCAGCACCTACGATCCTGCCTGCCCGGTCGGCAGCTACTGGGAGAGCACGATAGCAGATCCCGGTTGGCGGCATCCGGCACCTTTGCAGGAGCAGGTGAGCGCTGAGGTGGTCATTGTGGGGGGAGGATTGACGGGGCTATCGACGGCCTTGCACCTGGCCCGCGACCACGGCATCCATGCTTGTCTGCTGGAGGCGGGATCCCTGGGTTGGGGGGCCTCGGGACGCAACGGTGGCTTTTGCGGGGTGGGGTCGAGCCACCTTACCCACACCCAGATGGTGCGGCGGGTGGGCCTGGCAGAGACAGAGCGCTACTACCGGGATCAATGGCAGGCAGTGGAAACCGTTCAGGAGCTGGCGGCCAGCGAGGGCTTCTCCCTAGAGGCTCAGGGACAGGGCTGCTATGCAGTGGCCCATCGTCCACAGGCATGGTCGGAGTTAGAGGCCGAGTACCAGATCTGTACTCAGGTGGCGGGCTACCCGGCCCAGCTCCTCAACCCCAAAGAGCTGCGGGAACGCGGCTTCAACAGCCAAGAGAACCACGGCGCTTTGCACATCGGGGTGGGGTTTGGCCTCAACCCCCTCAAGCTCACCCAAGGACTGGCCCAAGCGGCCCACCGGTGGGGGGCGAAGCTGTACAGCGGCAGTCCGGTCACGGCCTGGGAAAAGGTGGGATCCCAACACATCTGTCACACGCCGGGAGGAACGGTGCGCGCTCGGCACTTGGTCATTGCCACCAATGGCTACACCCCAGAGGCCCTGTATCCCCAACTGGCGGGATCCCTGTTGCCGGCACTGTCCAACATCCTGGTCACCCGACCTCTGACGCCTCAGGAGCAGAAAGCGCAAGGGTGGTGGAATCCGACGCCACTCTACGACATGCGGCGGCTGCTGTTTTATTACCGCCTACTGCCGGATGGGCGTTTGCTGTTTGGGGGGCGGGGCGGCACCCGCGATACCCCGACGGAGCGACGGCAGTTGCGCGCTTGGATGACCCGACAGCTCTATCGTCTTTTCCCTGCTTGGGAAGGGGTGGAGATCGAGTATGCCTGGAATGGACTGGTCTGCCTTTCTCGACAGTTTCACCCCCATATTGGCCCTTCGCCGGCGGATCCCAGCCTGTGGTACGGCTTGGCCTATCACGGCAGCGGTGTAGCCACGGCGGTGTGGGCGGGCAAAATGCTGGCCCAGGAGATCGCCGGGATCCCTTCTCAGATGAGCGCTCTGTTTCGCCAGCCGCCCCGCTCTTTCCCTTTGCCCTGGCTACGGCTTCACTACCTGCGGCTGGGGTATCTTTGGTGGCAGTTGACGGATGGATAGCCTCTCCAAGTGTGCGGGGGATCCCTCTGTTCGGCAGAGAAGTCCTGCCCTAGTCTGGTCGTAGTTGGGTGGAAACCATCGCTTGTTGTTGCTCCCGAGGTATCCAGTGCTGCTCACGTCTTGCCATCGGCCCAGTCCAGATCCGTCTCCTCTCCAAACCCAATCGGCAGCCTGTCGCCGCCAACGGCTTTCGCAAGCAGGGCAGCGGCTGGGGTTTGCTCTGCTGCTCAGCCTACCCACCATGTTTTGGCCTTGGCCCCCCGGATTTGCCCAAATTGCCGGATCCCTTCTCAGCCCCTTGGTGGCGGCTTGGATCCGTTCTGAGGTGCAGAGGGTCGATAACCTGCAAGTGCAAATTGTCGGCTCTGACGCCCAGATTTTGAATGGGCAGATCCCTCAAGCCCAGGTGTCGGGAGACAACCTCAGCTATCAAGGCTTTCAGATCAGTCATCTGCGGCTGCAGGGCCAGGATATTCGCCTCAATGTGGGCGAAGCCATCCAAGGACGGAGCCCACTGCGGCTATTGGCCCCTGTGCCGGTGCAGGTGAGCTTGCGCCTTACCGAGGAAGACCTGAACCGCACCCTCCAGGCTCCCCTCATCCAAGCCCAACTGGCTCAGGCCCAGGTGCAGTTGCCTGTTGGGGGCCAAGTGGTGCCTTTTCTTATCCGCCAGCCTCAGGTCACGCTGGAACAGGGTCGGCTGCGCATCCAGGCCAACTTAACCACTCCCGAAGGGGTGGAAGCGCCGGTGACGGTGCTGACCGGCCTAGAAGCCCAAGGTCCCAACCGGTTGCGGCTGGTCAATCCCCTCTGGGTGAGCGAAGGCCAAGAGATCCCCATCCCCGGCCTGGCCGATTTCCCCATTCAGTTGGATCCCGGCGTGCGCATCGACCGCTTGGAGGTGCAGCCCGGCCAAATCCTCTACGAAGGGATCCTGACCATTTACCCAGAAGTCGCAACTGTGCCGCAGGGATAGTTCGCCTGGGCAGGACGGAGACCTTTCCCGTTCAGCAACGGGTGTGATCGGGATCAATCTCAAAGGGTGTGCCTCTGGGCGAGGATCCCTCTAGCAACCGGAGGGAAAGGGATCTTGCTGGCCGTTTGCGTTGGTGCCCCGTCGGGAACCGCACCGTCCACAAGACGAGAGCGGCATCGACTCCCTTCGGTAGCCGGGCAGGAGTGGTGTATTGAGGTGAGATCATGATCCAGCCATCCAACTGCAAACTCGACCCCTGGGTCGCGGTAGCGGTGCGGAGCACTTGCGGCTGGGCGCTGCTGCTGATTTTGTCGGTTGGTTTTTTGGGGGGATGTGCTGGCGACCCGGTTTCTACAGTCCCTCTGGATGGCGCTGCTGTCGGCACCCGCACGGCCACTCCCGAAGGCCGATCCTTTTCCGATATTCAGCCTGGTCGGGATCCCCGTCTGAAGCATCTTTGGGCCAGCTTTGTCATCAGCCCCCAGCAATTGCAATCTGCCCGCGAGGCTTCTGTCTCTCTCCATCCGCAGGCCATTTTTCCCTGCACCGACTGCGAAAGCCTGCCGGGATCCCCGCCCCCCACTGCTTCCCCCGCTCCAGGCACCTACCGATCTGACCAGCTCACCTTCTCCTTCCGGGTTGAGCCCAATGAGACGTCCACCCGCCTCAGGGGTAGCTTTCACCTGGATACCACCACGCCTCTGATCCACCCCGGAGCAGGGGTGCGCTTGGTAATCCAACGGGCTTTCTGGGGGGAAGACCCGCTGGAACCGCTGCCACCTCCCCAGGACTTTCACCCTCAGCAGATCATCCGAGGCCAGTTCCAGGAGCGCAGTTGGATCCTCCCTTTCTCCCTGCCGCATCCCCCTGCCGGTGAGGTCTTGCCGCCGCTGCGGCTGGAGGTTGTCCTTACCTCGCCGATCCCACCTGACTCTGCCCCCTTTCAACGGGGTAGGCCGCTGCCGCCGCCTCCGGGCCGGCTATATCACGGGGCTGCTTGGCCGGGCATTCCCACTTGGGATCAGCTCTTGTCCTACCGCCAGGCCATTGGTCAACCCCCCGCCTGGGCAGCCGTGGATCACCTCTGGGATCCCCGCCAGGACTTTCCACAGCAGTTGGCCAGTCGCCTGCGGGAAAGCGGCTCAGTCCCCTACCTGCGCCTGCGGCTAGATCCAGCCCAACTTTCTGCCTTGGCCAATGGGGATCACGATGAGACCTTGCGCTCTTGGGCCCGCGGGATCCAGCGCTTTGCCACCCCCATCATCCTGGCCGTCGTTGTTGGCGACGGGGATCCCGAACGCGCTCGCGGTAGCGGTGGGGAGCCCTTTGGTGGGACGGAGTCCTCGCTGCAACAACGGGCTTACCAACACCTGATGCAAACCCTGCGCTCTGTTCGCGTTAGCGGGACGGAGTCCCCGGCCAATTTGCTCTGGGTGGTGGAGCTGGACAGAGAAGATGCCAAGGCCGTGTCCACCTGGGCTCGGTTCCC
Organism: Thermostichus sp. OS-CIW-29; assembly: GCF_054058195.1. Taxonomy (NCBI): domain Bacteria; kingdom Bacillati; phylum Cyanobacteriota; class Cyanophyceae; order Thermostichales; family Thermostichaceae; genus Thermostichus; species Thermostichus sp. OS-CIW-29. The sequence goes on along the minus strand of NZ_JBSSAB010000010.1, from coordinate 56,242 downwards.
TGAGATGGACTGGCTGAGCCTACAGGTAACGGGGGATCCCGCCGCTTTTGAACCGCTGTACCGCCGCCTTGAGGCCCTCAACCCGGAAGTGCCTGTGGTGATCCGCGGGCCGGCTCCGGGCTCAGCAACCTCTCAACCGCTGCTGGAAGGTCTGGAGGCGCAGCGCTGGCCTCAGGTGATCGGCTGGAGCTGGACTTTAAGCCCGGACGGGATCCCTCCTGCAGCCGCACAAGATTGGCGGCAGCATCTGCAACAGGGGGATCCCCAGATATGGCTGGGGGAAATGCGGGTGCAGCCCCCGCCCAGCCCCCTTCCCTCGCCCAAGCTCTGAGAAAGGACGACCTGTCTGGAAAAACCTCCCGGAAAAGTCGATAATAAGCCAGCCGTTTTACCTTTCCTTCAGGAATTGTGGCCCTGATCCCCTCATCACCTCCCCTGTCCCGCTTCGCCCAGGCCATCCAGCGGGGGGAATTTCTGCTCACCGCCGAGATCACCCCCCCCAAGGGATCCGACACCAGCACCCTGCTGTCTTTGGCCCAGCAGCTCAAGGGGCGGGTGCATGCCATCAACATCACGGACTCCAACCGAGCCATGGCCCGCATGAGCCCGTTGGCGGCCTCGGTGCTGTTGCATCAGGCGGGTGTTGAACCGATCCTGCAGTTGGCCTGTCGGGATCGCAACCGCCTGGCCCTGCAAGGGGATCTGTTGGGGGCCTCAGCTCTCGGCCTGCGCAATGTGTTGGCCCTCACCGGGGATCCCATCCACATCGGCGATTGCCCCGATGCCCGCCCCGTATTCGATCTGGAGTCGGTGCGCTTGCTGCAGCTTATCCAACGGCTGAACAATGGCCTCGATTGCAACGGCAAACCTCTCCCGGATGGGGGCACGCATCTGTTGGCAGGGGCAGCGGTAGAACCCCAATCGGGCAGCTTTTCCGGCCTGGAGCGGCGCTTCCACCGCAAGCTGGAAAACGGGGCCCAATTTTTCCAAAGCCAGATGGTCACCGACTTCGAGCAGCTGGAGCGCTTCATGGATAAGTTGGGCCGTCCCGCCGGCAAGCCCATCCTGGCTGGCATCTTTTTGCTCAAGTCGGCCAAAAATGCCGAGTTTATCAACCGCAACCTGCCAGGAGTGAAGATCCCAGACGAGATTATCCAGCGGCTGGCCAACGCCGCCCACCCCCTCGAAGAAGGGATCCGCATTGCCGCCGAACAGGTGCGGCAGGCCCGCCAGATCTGCCATGGGGTGCATCTGATGGCCGTCAAAGCCGAGCACCTCATCCCCCGCATTCTGGATGAGGCCGGGATCCCTCCCCTGACCGGCTAGCTCAACACTTGCTCCAGCCCGTAGACCAAACCTTTGAGCTGCAGCACCTTGCGGATCCCCAGGATCACTCCCGGCATAAAAGCTATCCGATCCGTGGTGTCGTGTCTCAAGGTGAGGGTTTGCCCCATCCCACCAAAAATGACCTCCTGATGGGCGATCAACCCCGGCAGACGAACGCTGTGAATGGGAATGTTGGGGCCAGAGAGCCCTCCCCGCGCACCGGGGATCAGCTCTTTTTCTTCCACTGAGGACTCCGTCCCGCTGTCGCGAACGGGCGGGTTAAAGGTTTTGCCCAATTGTCCCAGCCGTTGGGCCGTCTGTAGAGCCGTGCCGCTGGGGGCATCCGCTTTGCGGTTGTGGTGCAGCTCGATGATCTCGACATGGTCAAAATACTGGGCCGCCTGCAGCGCCATCTGCTGCAGCAAAATCATGCCGATGGCAAAATTGGGCGCGATTAAACAGCCCACACCCGACTTGTCCGCCAGATCCCGCAGCCGCTCCACCTGCTCCGGCGTCAGGCCCGTCGTCCCCACCACCGGACGCACGCCAAAGGCAATGGCCGAGCGAACATGTTCAAATGCCGACCAAGGATGGGTAAAATCCACCATCACGCCGCGGTTGCTCCGCTGCGACAACCTCAGCAACTGCCCCGACAAGTCATCGGTAATCTCCACCCCCAGGGATCCCAGGCCCAGCACCTCGCCAATATCCGAGCCCAGTTGAGAGCGGGCCACCGCCCCCACCAACCTCATGTCGGGCGTCTGGGCAACGGCTCGCACCACCTCTCGCCCCATTTTGCCCAAGGCCCCCACCACCAAAACCGGAATGGGGGATGTAGCCGCTTCTGGAGCTGTCAACTCCTGAAAGTGCTCCCCACCGCTATCGTGGTCAACTGGATCAACCGATGTCGTCACCCGCTGCTGCCCTCATCCAAGCTCTACGAAATGACTGCGAAAGCGGGGGATCCCTGCAGATCCATCACAGCTTCACCTCAATATCTACTCCTGCCGGCAGATCCAGCTTCATGAGAGCATCGATGGTTTTGGAAGAGGGGGAATAGATGTCGATAATGCGCCGGTGGGTGCGGGTTTCAAAATGTTCCCGCGAGTCCTTGTCGGTGTGGGGGGAACGCAGCACACAGTAGATGCGGCGCCGAGTAGGCAAAGGGATCGGGCCGACAGGTACGGCGTCGGTACGACGAGCCGTATCCACAATTTTGTCGCAGGAAGTATCCAGCAGCCGATGATCGTAAGCCTTCAGGCGGATACGAATTTTCTGTTGAGTCAAGGTAGGCATGGCCGGAGAGCAATCCAGAAAAAGGGGGACTCAAAAAAGCTGGCAGGGAAAGTGCTCCGCGCCACTATCGCAACTGAGTTGGTCTGGGGCCGTCGGCACTCAATCCCTGCCAGGAAAAAGCAGCTTACTTCAGGATCTTGGAGACAACACCCGCTCCGACAGTACGGCCACCCTCGCGGATAGCAAAGCGCATCCCCTGCTCAATGGCGATGGGCTGGATCAGCTCCACCGTCATCTTAACGCGGTCACCAGGCATCACCATCTCTGGCTGGGATCCGTCATCAGCCGTGAAGGAAGAGATGGTGCCGGTTACATCGGTGGTGCGCACATAGAACTGAGGACGATAGCCGGCAAAGAAGGGCGTGTGGCGACCTCCCTCCTCTTTCTTGAGGACATACACCTCAGACTCGAAGTTGGTGTGGGGAGTAATGGTCTTGGGCTTGGCCAGCACCATGCCGCGCTCCACTTCGTTCTTCTGAATGCCGCGCAACAGCACACCAACGTTGTCGCCGGCGATCCCCTCATCGAGGGTTTTTTGGAACATTTCCAGGCCAGTAACAGTGGTGGAGCGAGTTTCCCGCAGGCCCACCAATTCCACCGTTTCGCCCACTTTGATGCGGCCCCGCTCGATCCGGCCCGTGGCCACCGTGCCCCGACCAGTAATCGAGAAGACATCCTCCACAGCCATCAGGAAGGGCTTGTCCACATCCCGCTCAGGCGTGGGAATGTAGGAGTCCACCGCATCCATCAGCTCATAAATTTTGTCCACCCAAGGATCTTCGCCCCGCTGGGTTTTGGGGTTGGCGGTCATTCTTTCTAGGGCTTTCAGCGCCGATCCTCTGATGATGGGAACGTCGTCGCCGGGGAAGTCGTATTTGGAGAGAAGCTCCCGCACTTCCAGCTCCACCAACTCCAGCAGCTCTGGATCGTCCACCATGTCTGCCTTGTTCAGAAAGACCACCAAGCTGGGCACCCCTACCTGACGGGCCAACAGGATGTGCTCCCGTGTTTGGGGCATGGGACCATCAGCTGCAGACACCACCAAGATGGCCCCATCCATCTGAGCCGCGCCTGTGATCATGTTCTTCACGTAGTCGGCGTGGCCGGGACAATCCACGTGGGCGTAGTGACGGTTGGCAGTCTGATACTCGACGTGGGCGGTGTTGATGGTAATGCCGCGAGCTTTTTCCTCTGGCGCTGCGTCGATCTCATCGTACCTTTTGGCTGTGGCCTGACCCAAAGCAGCCAAGGTGGTGGTGATGGCAGCCGTCAGGGTGGTCTTGCCGTGGTCAACATGGCCGATGGTGCCAACGTTGACATGGGGTTTGGTGCGTTCAAACTTAGCGCGTGCCATGAATCATCACTTCCTTTTTGGTTTCAGTCAGCTACTCATTTCCTTTGTTTTTGGCAATGATGGCTTCGGCGATACTGCGAGGAACTTCCTCGTAGTGGCTGAACTCCATCGTGAAGGTGCCTCGACCCTGGGTCTTGGAGCGAATGTCGGTGGCATAGCCAAACATCTCCGCCAAGGGAACTTTGGCATTGACTTTGGTAATGCCGCCTTCTGTATTCATCCCCTCCATCTGGCCGCGGCGGGCGTTGATGTCCCCGATGACATCCCCCACAAAGGCTTCAGGGACTTCCACCTCGACCTTCATCATCGGCTCCAGCAGGGTAGGGCTTGCCCTGCGAGCGGCCTCCTTCAGAGCCATCGAACCGGCGATCTTGAAGGCCATTTCGCTGGAGTCCACCTCGTGGTAGGAGCCATCCACCAGGGTGGCGCGGATGTCGATCAAGGGATAGCCCGCCAGCACACCGGATTCGCAGGCTTCTCGGATCCCTTGCTCGGCTGGCCCAATGTATTCTTTGGGCACAACGCCACCCACAATCTTGGAAACAAACTCAAACCCTGTACCCGGCTCCGCCGGCTCTAGGTCGATCACCACATGGCCGTACTGGCCACGGCCACCGCTCTGGCGAACAAACTTGCCTTCCACGCGGCTGACCGGCTTGCGAATGGTTTCGCGGTAGGCCACCTGTGGGTTGCCAACATTGGCTTCTACGTTGAACTCCCGCAGCATCCGATCCACCAAGATCTCCAGGTGCAGCTCGCCCATCCCAGAGATAATGGTTTGATTGGTCTCGGGATCCACAGACACGCGGAAGGTGGGATCCTCCTTGGCCAGGGCCTGCAGGGCCTTGGAGAGCTTATCGATATCGGCTTTGGTTTTGGGTTCTACAGCCACCGAGATCACCGGCTCTGGGATGAACAGTGACTCTAGGATCACCGGCGCATTTTCGTCGCAGAGGGTGTCCCCAGTAGTGGTGTCCTTGAGGCCCACCACAGCTCCCAGATCTCCTGCCCGCAGCTCATCCACGTCCAAGCGTTCATCGGCCTTCAGCACCACCAGCCGCGAGATTCGCTCTTTCTTGTTTTTGGTGGAGTTGAGCACATAAGTACCTTTGGTCAACACCCCCGAGTAGACGCGAATGAAGGTGAGATCCCCGTACTTATCGCTCATCAACTTGAAGGCCAGTGCGGAGAAGGGCTCATCGTCGCTGGCGCGGCGGGACACTTCTGATCCATCTGGCAGCACCCCCTTGATGGCCGGAATATCCACAGGCGAGGGCAGGTAATCCACCACCGCATCCAGCAGCATCTGGACTCCCTTGTTCTTGAAGGCAGAGCCACACAGCATGGGCACAATTTGGCCGCTGATCGTGCCTTTGCGCAGACCCGCCATCAAGTCGGCTTCGCTCAGATCTTCTTCGGCGAAGTACTTTTCCATCAGAGCTTCGTCCGTCTCGGCCACTGCTTCCACCAGCTTGGCCCGATACTCTGCCACGAGATCTTTCATCTCCTCAGGGATGGGGGCTGGACGAATGTCTTTGCCGATCTCATCCATATAAATGCGGGCTTGCATCCGCACCAAGTCAACAATGCCGCAAAACCCGTCTTCGGCACCGATGGGCAGTTGGATGGGCACAGCATTGGCCTTGAGGCGCTCCCGGATCTGGTTGTAAACCTTGAGGAAATTGGCCCCCATGCGATCCATTTTGTTGACGAAGGCAATGCGGGGCACATTGTAACGATTGGCTTGCCGCCAGACGGTCTCAGACTGAGGCTGCACGCCGCCCACCGAGTCAAAGACGGCGATCACCCCATCCAGCACCCGCATGGAGCGCTCAACTTCAATGGTGAAATCGACGTGCCCAGGAGTATCGATGATGTTGATGGTGTACTCCGGTGCGCCGGAGAGGGGCTGGGAAGGATTTGCGGGATCCCGCTTAGTCCAACGGGTGGTGATGGCCGCAGCGGTGATGGTGATGCCCCGCTCCCGCTCCTGGGCCATCCAATCGGTGACCGCAGTTCCGTCGTGAACTTCGCCAATTTTGTGCACCAGACCGGAGTAGAAGAGAATCCGCTCTGTGGTCGTGGTCTTGCCAGCATCGATGTGAGCCGCGATGCCGATGTTTCGGACTCGTTCTAGGGGAACTGTGCGTGCCACGTCAACCTCCCAATCCTCGTCGCCCTGCGACTTGGGCAAACTAAAAAATCCTTTACAATTCTAATCTTTTTTGCCGATTTTTCTCCACCTCGCTGGAACTCGGGCTGGGCAGAACAGGGATCCCAAAAGTCTCCACTGCTCCGCAGGCTAATTCAGTAGCGGTAGTGGGCAAAGGCTTTGTTGGCCTCGGCCATGCGATGCACCTCTTCCCGCCGTCGAATGGCGCTGCCGGTTTCGTTGGCTGCATCGATCAGCTCATTGGCCAACTTGGCGGCCATGGTGCGACCTGGACGAGTGCGCGAAAAGGTCACCAACCAGCGCAGCGCTAGGGAAGTGCCCCGCTCTCCTCTCACCTCCACAGGCACCTGATAAGTGGCTCCGCCCACCCGGCGGGCTTTCACCTCCACCAGTGGGGTGGCGTTGCGAACAGCATTTTCCAGCAAGGGCAGTGGGTCTTGGCCGGTGCGCTCCCGCACAATGTCCAGAGCTTCATAGAGGATCCTGGCAGCCAGGGATGCCTTACCCCTCATCATCAACTTGCGGATCAGCATGGTAACCAGACGGCTCCCATACTTGGGATCCGGGGGCACATCACGACGAGGGGCACGGTTGCGGCGAGACATAGGAGCTGGGTTGCTTGTTCAGATGGGGATGGCAGAAAGAAAGATGACGAGTGGGATATGGAGGGTTGAGGGTGAGGGCAAAGCTATTTTTTCTTGCCAGCGGCGGCTGGAGCTTGGCCCGGCTTGGGCCGTTTCGCCCCGTATTTGGAGCGGCCTTGTTTGCGGTCTTTGACCCCTGCAGCGTCGAGGGTACCCCGGATAATGTGGTAACGCACGCCGGGCAAATCCTTAACCCGCCCACCGCGAATCATGACCACAGAGTGCTCCTGCAGGTTGTGGCCGATGCCGGGAATGTAAGCGGTGACCTCAAAGCCGGAAGTGAGGCGAACGCGAGCCACTTTTCTCAGGGCCGAGTTGGGCTTTTTGGGCGTTGTCGTGTACACTCGGGTGCAAACCCCCCGCCGCTGTGGACAAGCCTTCAGGGCAGGAGACTTGGTCTTGCGAGCGGCAACGCTGCGCTCCTCACGGATCAGTTGCTGAATGGTGGGCATGGGCTGGCAGAGAAGGTCACGACTTAAATTTTAAATTATCCGGTTGAATTATCCGGCGATATTGAATCCTAGCAAGGCGGGATCCCAGCGTCAACTTGGGGATGGACTGCTGGGCTGTTAGCCTGGCCGAGTCTGAATTTCGGCCTCGTTCCCCCCTTGCCTCAGCTTTTTAGGAGACTCTGCACACCAGAAAGGATCCCTAGCAGACGATGGGCTGGTTAGATTGGTGGATTGTGCCTCCATGTCCGCTTTGCCGGCGCCCTGCCAAGGCCGTGTTCTGTCAAGACTGTCAAAGGCGGTTGCAGGCGGAGCGCCTTGCCACTTGGCCAGTCACCACCTCGCCTTGGCCACTTTACGCCTGGGGGATCCACCGGGGGGCGCTGCGCAGGGCCATCTATTGCCTGAAGTACGAAGGACAACGGCGCATTGGCTCGGTTTTGGGAGAATGGCTGGGATCCCGTTGGGTCGAAAGCCAGTCCACCTCTTTAGGCTCCCCTGGGGCCTACACGGTGGTGCCCATCCCTCTGCATGCAGAGCGGCTGCGGCAGCGGGGCTACAACCAAGCCGCCTTGATCAGCCAAGCCTTTTGCCAGCGGACAGGTCTGAGACATTGGCCTGAGGCTCTGGTGCGGGTGCGGGCCACAGCGGCTCAATATGAGCTCAACCCGCTGCAACGACAGCACAACTTGGCCGGGGCCTTTGCCCTGAAACAAGTTCCGGCCACACCGGTGTTGCTGGTGGATGACATCTACACCACCGGCTCTACTGTGCAAGCCGCCCAGCAGGTATTGGCCGCTGCCGGGATCCGTGTAGCCGGGGTAATCGTTGCCGCTCAAACCCCAAAAGCCGCCTCTCCAGACTGGCCCGGCCCTCCAGACCCTATCCCGCCTCCAGCAAATTAAAGGCCGTAACAAACATAAAGTCACAAAACTCGCGCACCAAGTTCGGATCCCGCCAGCCCTTGCGGGTTTCCTCCCGCAGCACTTCCAGGGCCTGTTCGGCGGTCAAGGCCGGTTTGTAGGGGCGAGGAGAGGTCAGAGCGTCGAAAATGTCGATCACCTGAAAGACGCGGGCCAACAGGGGAATCTCTTCGCCTGCCAGCCCATCCGGGTAGCCGCTGCCATCCCAACGCTCGTGGTGGTGGCGGATGATCGGCAGCACATCCTGCATGGTGCGCAAGCCCCGACAAATGTCTTCGCCAATCAAGACGTGGGATTTCATGATCTCCCATTCTTCCGGGGTATGCTTGCCCTGCTTGCACAAAATCGCATCCGGGATCCCGACTTTGCCGATGTCGTGCAGGTAGCCGCCCCAGCGCAGGGCCTTGATCTGTTGACGAGACAGCCCCAAGTAACGGCCAAACTGTTCCCCCATGGCCACCAAGCGTTCGCAATGGTCACCCGTGATGGGATCCCGGCTCTCCACAGCGCGGGCAATGGCAAACAACACCCCGGCAGCGTGATCCAGGTCTTCGTTCAAGCGCTTTTGGTGGATGGATGAGCGTACCCGCGCCAGCAGCTCCACGTGATCGAAGGGCTTGGTCAAAATGTCGTCGGCCCCCACCTGCATCCCCATCAGGCGATTGGAGCGGTCGGTCAGGGCAGTGATCAGCACAACGGGGATCAGGCGGGTCAGCTCATTGGCCTTCAGTTGCCGGCAGACATCGAACCCGCTCATGTTCGGCATCAGCACATCCAACAGCACCAAGTCTGGCCGAAGCCGCTCCACAGCCTCCAAAGCCTCTTCGCCGTTGGTGGCCTCGCTCACGCGGAAGTGGGCCGACCGCAACAGCTCACCGATGTAGAGGCGGCTGCTGGCCTGATCGTCCACCACCAAAACATGATCCGCCTCCGCCAGCTTCGGGTTTAGGCGGGGAAAGGGGGTGTGGATCAGGTGGGAGTTCATGGTGGTAAAACCTAGCCTTGCATCGAGTGCGAGCTTTCCCCCTCAGCCGGATTCGGCGCAACTCTACGAGGGATCCCAGCCCAGACCCCTGGCGGTAGGATGTCAACGAACTCGAATGACATCCCTTCGCCTTCAGATCTGGACACACTTTATACTCAGACTTTTAAGTCTGTACTCCGCAACTTCGCTGAACCTACTGCCCTCTTTGCAGGGCTGCCTGATGGGGATCCACATTGAGAAACACGGTGGCATCTCCCTCGACGCGGATGATGCGCAAACGGGGCAGCGAGCCCGTCGGGTTTTGGATGCGCTCTTGCAGCTTCTCGTAGAACAGCAGATCCGCCAGTTGCGCGTTCTGCGCTGCCGCTTGTCCTTTCAGCTCAATGGCCCGCTGGTTGGCCGCCGCCAAGATCAGCAGCCGCTCGGTCTCTTTTTCCTGAATTTGCGCCCGCACTGCCGCCGTTTGTGCTGTAATCGAGGCCACCTGTTTGCGTTCAATCGAGTCTCTTAAGGCTTGTGGGAAATTGGGGTTGCCCAGAAACAGGCCCTCCACCTGCACCAGAGGCAGGGTTTGGCCATCGCGGTTGACAGTAGGCATCTCTTGGCGAATCAAGTCCAGCGCTCGTTGTTCGATGGCAGCCCGCTGGCTTTTCCGGTAGAAGTCTTCCGAATCGAAAGAGGCGGAGATATCCCGAATTTTGGAGCGCACCACCGGCACCACCACCGTGGAAAGATAGTTCTCGCCGATGTTGGCGTGCAGCTCGTCCAAAGTGGCGAGGTTGGGCTTGAGGGCAATGGCTACATCGATGGCAAAGGCTTGCCCATCGGCGGTGTTCACGGTGATGGCGTTGCTGATGGCATTGGCCGAAGCGGGGTTGTTGGTAAACTCCCAAACGCGGGTGAGCACGGTGTAGGTGATCGGCGTTTCGATCCCTGGGATCCGGAAGATGACCCCCGGCAATTCTACCCGCCCCTTCTGCAACCCGGAAAAGGTATTGAAAACTACAGTGGCATGTCCGGGCAAAGTGACGTACAGGCAAGCGCGGAGCACTCCCAGGGCCGCCAAGACGGCGATCCCTCCCGCGGTCAGCCAACCGGCTCTACTTTGGGGTGTTTCTCCTGTTGGATACATGGTGGCTGCTCCCGTTCGAGGGTCGGTGAGAAGAGCTGAAGAAGCTGGGGCTGAGCCAAAAGGATTGATTTCCTAATTGAGTTATCTATTTGGTGATCAAAGTTTCCAGGCGGGATCCCAGTACCGCAGCTTTCACCACCTCTAAGTACTGCGGATTTTGGGTGAGGGCCTGTGCTTTGGCTCTCAATTGACCGGCTTCTGCCTCCGCTTGAGAAATGATGGCGCGGGCATCTTGGCGGGCCTGCTCGATCTCAAATTGCTTTTGCGCCAGTTGATTTTCGGCAATGGTCTTTGCCTCAATGGCCGCTACAAAATCAGGATCGAAATCCACATCCCGCAGCAGAAAATCCAAAACCTCGATGCCGTATTCCTTCAGCAGAAGAGCCACCCGTTCGCGGATTTGGCCCTGGAGCAGCGGGCGCTCCGTGGAATACAGAGCCTGGGCAGAAAAGCCGCTGGTCTCATTCAGAATGACCGACCGAACAATGGGAGCGATGCGATCCAGGTAATTTTCCCCCAGTTGCGTATAGACCTTGGGGGCGTCCACAATGCGAAACTGCAGCGTCGCCTCAGCCGCAATCTGCTGCCCATCCTGAGAAAGGGCCACCAGCCGCGGTGCGTAGGCGGTCGGGTCGTTGTCTTTCCAGGTCAGAGCTTGGGTTTTTACATCAAAAATCACCGTGCGAGAGACAAAAGGCGGCACCCAATGCAGACCTGGCTGCAAAGCCATCGGGCTCACCCCCCCTCCCCAGGTGAACACCACCATATTTTCTCCGTTGCCCACCAGTCGCAGCGGCCTGCCCATCGCCACTAGGATCAACACGGCTCCGGCAAGGGTGGCCTTGGGCAACCAGCGACCAACTCGCCTTTCCCAACCTTCTGCTCGCATCTCCCCATCTCCTGCGCATGTAGCCATTCTCGCGGCTGTGGGGAAATGAGGCTGAGAAATCGCCGCTATCTTTTAAGTTTTCTCCAGGGATCCCGCGAGAGATCCCGCGCTTGCTCGCCCACTGTTCTCAACGATGTCGAGAACTCTACAAAGTTTACAAAAGATTACTTCATACTTTGCAAAGACCCGTGACAGACAAGCGAAAAGGGAAGAAGATTAAAACATAATAAAGATTTGGGTTGCCGTTCATGCTACCTACTGTCGACTACGAGCGGCGAGACATCCAGGTGCCACCCTCGTGCATTCCCGCTGCCGCCCAGGCCTTGATCCGGCAGGGGGTATCCATCTGCTGGCGGGAAGAGAGCCTGTCTGCCCTAATTCGTCTCGGATCCAAAGGCGCCGCCGACCGGGCCGCCATTTTGCTGGTGGAAATGAGCCTCATGGGCCAACCGGAAGAGCTAAAAAACTGGCTGGAGATGTGCTGGCAACTGCCCGCTTGTCTCAGGGAACCGCTGCAGGTGTAGGGGTACCCTCTGTGGACGAATGCGGGATCGGCTTCTGTAGCTATTCCTCTGTAGCTACTCTGAACATGTCTAAGACATCCCCCGCCGCCTTACCCTGCTAGCCTCTCTCCCACTTTGTTTGGGAAGCTGCAAGCTTTTTTGCTCGAATTCTACCGAGTTTGTACCCCAGACTACAGCGCTGCTCAATCCAATTGTGACCTCAAGGTTTGCACTCCCCGCCGCGACCAGCTTACCGCTCCAGACCGATCGGCTACGTAGAGGGGTCGTTGTTTCTGCCGGAACCAGGTGACCACCGTCTCGCCGACAGAGCCAGAGCTAATGCCCGCCTGCACCTGAAAGCGCTCCAGGAGATCCAAAATCAGGGATCCCCCGTCCCACCACAGCCAGTCGATCTGGGCCGGCATCAGCGGGGATCCGGTTAGCTCGGCTTGCACATGGGTGCCGGCAGAGCCCAGCAGCAGCCAATGGGATCCCTCTGTTTCTAAAGTCAACACCAGGGGGTTGGTGTAGACAGCTTGCAGCCGCAGCCGCTCCGAGAAAGGCATCCGATCGCCTGGCTGCAGCACCTGATAGGGGATCTGGGCAGCTTGCACGGCACTAAGGGAACGCAGGTAACTTTCGGAAGCCGCATTGGCCCCTCCCCCATCCCAGAATTGCCCAATCGCGTTGGCGGGACGTACTCCTTTGGAGAAAGCCGACAGCAGGATCTCCCAGCCGCCATTGGCAGAGCCGGCGGAGGTCATGGCCACCGCCCCGTCCAGACGGTGCAAGCCCTGCTGCCGCAAAAAGGGCAACACCGTGCGTTCTGCCAAACGGGGATCCCCGCTGTTGAGCAAGAGGTGGCGCCCTTCCGCTTGAATGGCCAGGATGGGAATTCGTCCACTGGCCAAGGCGGTAATTTGGACCGGCGGCCCCGGCCACATCCTTGGACCCAGGAGGATGGCGGCCATGATCAGGGCTGTGCCCTGCCAGCGGAAGGCCTGTCGCCACCGCGGCCAAAAGGTTAGGGCCACCAGCGCCCCGTAGAGGAGCAGGCACTGGAGCAGGGAGACCCGGCCGGTGTAGTAGGAACTCAGAGGCCAGCTGGCCATCCAGTTCACCCAGTTGATTAAAGGCGTGATCAAAAACGTCAAGGGCCGGGCCAGCAGGGATCCCAGCCCCGGCCAGAGCAAAGCCCCAAACGCCACCCCGAACCCCGCCACCAGCAGCGGCACTAGCAGAATCAGCAGCAGCGGGTTGGCCAGCAGCGAGTAGGTGGGGATGCGGCCAAAGATGGCCACTTGCAGCGGCAAGGTCCAGATCTGGGCTGCCAGCGGAACGGCCAAGGCGGTGGCCACAGCCGGAGGCAAAAAGTCCAGCCGGGAAACAATTGGGGCTGTTCCGACCAGCAGGCCCAGGGTGGCGGCAAAGCTGAGCTGAAACCCCAGGTCTGTAATCCACAGCGGCTCGTAGATTAAGAGCAAAACTGCCGCCACCAGTAGCGTCCCCAGGGGATTGAGCTTCACCTTTCCTTCCAGGCGCGGCTCCGTCAGCACCAGCATGGCCGCCGCCCCCATCAGTGCCGCTCGCAACACCGAAGGGCTGAACCCCGTCAGGGCGGTATAAAGCCCCAGCACCGCCAGGATGCTCCCCTGCTGCAGGCGCACCGCCAACCGCCGTGTTAGGACAAACACCACCCCCACCAACAGCGACACATGAAACCCAGAGGCGGCCAGCGCATGGGCCATGCCGATTTCCCGGAAGGCATCCTGCAAGTCGAAATCCAATTGGGCGGCCCGGGATCCCAGCACCAAGGAAGCCAACAGATTCCCCTGCCGCTCCCCCAATCCAGCAACGAACGCCTCTCGCACCCGCCGCCGCAACACCCAGCCCCCCCAACCTCTTCCCCCCGGCTGCAGGATCACCTCACGGGCGCTGAAGCCGGCAAAAGCCCCCTGGCGCTGCAGGTAGGCTTGAAAATCAAAGCTGCCCGGGTTCAAGGCCGGACTGGGAAGGTACAGGGATCCCGTCAGGCGCACCCGTTGGTTGGGGTGGAGATCCTTGTCCTGGAGGGCCTCAGGGCCGGTGGTGACGTAGAGCTTGCCGCTGACCTGGCGGGCCGTGGAGTCGGCGTTGAGCACCTGCTCTGCTCTCAGCCAAAATTGCCGCCGTTCGCTGCGGGTGGGACGAGGTTCCGAGAGGACGGTGCCCACCAAGTTCATCTGCTGCTGGGGGGCCAACAGACTGATATCCGTCGGGCCGGGAAAAGGCTGCCGCCAACCCAGGTAACCCCAAGCTAGACACCCCACCAGCCCCATCGCCAGCCAAGTGCGGGCCAAACGCAGTCGCCGCCGACACAGCAGGGATCCCGCCAGCCCCAATCCCAGCAGGATCCCCCAGCCCCACCCGGCAGCCTGGGGCCAAGCCCGCACCAGCAGGCCCAAGATCCAGCCCAACCCCAGCAGATAGGTTCTTTCCATGTGCCGCAGACCCGTCTGCCCCCCACTGTACCGATGTGGTCAAGCGGGATCCATTGCGTTGTCTTAACCTTGCTCGCCCGCCGAAAGAATTGTATTAAAGGATACTCTTTCTCGACCTTGGCAAAGGGAGTGTAGATTAGGGCTGGTCGCGCCAGCGGGATGTAGTCCTTGGCAGTTTCCTGCGCCGGCATCCTGAAAACGACCCTAAAACGACCCTAAGTTATCTGTCCCCTTCCCCGCTGTTTCCCCTAGACCCTATGCGCATCCGATCCATCCGCGTTCTCAGTGGCCCCAACTACTGGAGCATCCGTCGTCATAAGCTGATTCAAATGCGGCTTGATCTGGAAGACTTGCAGGAGCGACCCACCAACACCATCCCGGGTTTCAAAGAAAGGTTGGAGGCCCTGTTGCCGGGACTGTGGGAACACCAGTGCTCCCGCGGCTGCTATGGGGGATTCTTGCAACGGGTGGAAGAGGGCACCCTCATGGGCCATGTGGTGGAGCATGTGGCCTTGGAACTGCAGACTCTGGCCGGCATGAAAGTGGATTTTGGCCGCACCCGCGAAACCTCCACCCCCGGCACCTACAACGTCGTGTTCGAGTATCAGGAGGCAGAGGCCGGGCGCTTTGCAGCCAAAGCTGCAGTCTACCTCTGTCAGGCTTTGGTGGATGGAGAAGACTACCGCCGCGACCTAGAACTGGACATTCAAGAGTTGCGAGAGATCCGAGAGAACGTCCGCTTCGGCCCCAGCACCCAAGCTTTGCTGGACGAGGCCGCCCTGCGCGGGATCCCCTATCTGCGCCTCAACAAGGGATCCCTGGTGCAACTGGGGTACGGCGTCTACCAAAAGCGCATCGAAGCCACCACCACTGAAAAAACCAGCATCATTGCCGCCGACCTGGCCGCCGACAAGCAGGCCACCAAAGAACTGCTGCAGGACATGGGGATCCCGGTGCCCAAGGGCTATACGGTGCGTCGCCGCAGCGAGTTGGCAGCCACCATCGAGGATGTCGGGGGCTTTCCGGTGGTGATCAAGCCCCTTAACGCCAACCACGGCAAGGGCATCACCGTCAACATCACCAGCCTGGAAGCCGCCGAGATCGCCTACGATGCCGCCAGCCAATACTCCGATGTGGTGTTGGTGGAAAAGCACCTGGTGGGGGATGACTACCGACTGCTGGTGATCAACAACAAGCTGGTGGCTGTGGCCAAGCGGATCCCAGCCTATGTGGTGGGAGATGGCCGCTCCACCATTCAAGAGCTGATCGACGAAGTCAACAGGGATCCGCGGCGGGGGTTTGGCCACGAAAACGTGCTGACCCAAATTAGCGTTGATGACATGACCCTGCGTATCCTCGAAAGCAAAGGCTACACCCTGGATACGGTGCTGCCCAAAGGAGAACATTGCACCCTCAAATCCACCGCCAACCTGAGCACCGGAGGCATCGCCGTCGATTGCACCGATATCATCCATCCCTACAACGCCTTCATTGCCGAACGGGCAGCTCAGATCATCGGCCTGGATGTGGCGGGCATCGACCTCATCTGCCCGGACATTGCCCAGCCCGTCAACGAAACCGGTGGCGGCATTGTCGAGGTGAACGCTTCTCCGGGTTTGCGCATGCACCTGGCCCCCAGCGAAGGGATCCCGCGCAATGTGGCTGAGCCCATCATCGACATGCTCTTTCCCCCCGGCAGCCACACCCGCATCCCCATCCTGGCCGTCACCGGCACCAACGGCAAAACCACCACCACCCGCCTGATCGCCCACATCCTCAAAGGCATCGGCAAGCGGGTCGGCTTCACCACCACCGACGGCGTTTACATCCAAAACCATCAAATTGCCAAGGGAGACATGACCGGCCCCCACAGCGCCCGCCTGGTGCTCAGGGATCCCACCGTAGAAGTGGCGGTGCTGGAAACGGCGCGAGGCGGCATTTTGCGAGAGGGGCTGGGGTTTCCGGAATGCGATATTGGCGTGGTGCTCAACGTAACCTCAGATCACCTGGGGTTGGGGGATATCGAAACCCTAGAAGACATGGCCCGCGTCAAATCCGTCTTGGTGGAAGCGGTACACGAGCGGGGCTACGCTGTCTTGAATGCCGATGATGGTCTGGTGGCCGCCATGGCCGCCAATGTCAAGGCGACAGTGGCCTATTTCAGCATGAACCCGGAAAATCCCCTCATTCAAAAGCACATTGCTTCCGGGGGCATAGCAGCTGTCTATGAAGAGGGCCACATCTCCATTTTGAAACGGGGCTGGAAACTGCGCATAGAAGATGTAACCAAAATTCCCCTCACCCTCTCTGGCAAGGCCAGCTTCATGATCCAAAATGTGCTGGCCGCTACTTTGGCAGCCTTCCTGCACGGGGTTTCCATCGACGACATCCGCATGGCGCTGGGCACCTTCACCAGTTCTGTAGCCCAGACCCCCGGTCGCCTCAACTTGTTTGATGTAGGGGGCTACCAGGTGTTGGTGGACTATGCCCACAACCCAGCAGGTTACGAAGCCATTCAAAGTACCCTGGAGCGCTGGGATTGCCAACGAAAAATTGGGGTTATCGGCGGGCCTGGGGATCGGCGCAACAGCGACCTACGAGAGCTGGGAGTCTTGGCAGCGCGCATGTTCGACCGAGCCATTGTCAAAGAAGATGATGACCGGCGGGGACGGGAACCAGGCGAGGTGGCCGCCCTAATCCGGCAGGGTTGGGAACAGGAAAAGGCAGGGGATCGCCTGCAGGAGATCTTGGATGAGGCTACTGCCATCGAAACCGCTTTGGAAAAGGCCGAACCTGGAGACCTGGTGGTGATCTTTCCGGCAGATGTGCAGCGCACCATCCAGATCATCACCCGCTTTCAAGACAAGCTCAATCCCAAACCCAGTTACCGTGGCTCCTCCTACAGCATTGGCCCAGATTTGATCTCCCCCAGCCCTGACGGCAAACTGTCTTAGGCTGGCTGCCGACAACTCCAGAGTGCTCTATGGCCTCCATTCCTGGACAGACATCGAGAATTGAGTGGGCGGAGGTGACCCATAAGTCCTCGGCGGCGATATCCTAAGTTTAGGCTGGCGGGGGCGGGTGACTTGTCTTTTGGGAAGCAGCAGGTGTTCGGCTCAGGGGATCCTCGGCTTTTCAGAAGCCTTAACCGTTCTAAAAAAGTCTGAGGGATGGCAGACAGAACTTTGGGGATCCCAAAAGGTCTAAAGACTCCGTCCCGCCGACGCGATGGGAATGTCGTTAGGGTAGTTGTGAATTTGGCAAGGAAAACAGCTCATGGACAGCGCTCTGCTTCAAGCGGCTCGCCAGATTTATCAATTTCATCTGCAGTATCGACCGGAAGTGCTGGAGCAACCTCCGCGGGGGGTAGTTATTCACCGCCGTACCCTGCGAGGGGATCTGATCTTTTCCGAGTTCCCCATCCTGCTGCCCCAGGAAACTTTTATTCCGCTGCAGCAATTGGAGCCGCTGCGGTGAGGCACAAGGAGCTACGCTGACAGAGCAGATCCTTCCTTTTTCTGCCTTTAGGGACTCCGTCCTGCCGACGCGATGGGAATCGCTGCCATGCTCGAGGTTCTCCCCTACTGCGCAACGCTCGCATGATGTGGCTGAGCAACGCTGATGCGAACGGCACCTGGGAGCTGCGCCTACTGGGCTGGGTGCTGGTGCTGGTGTTGGGGGCCTGTGTGGGCAGCTTCTTAAATGTGGTGGTCTATCGTCTGCCGCAGGGCCTTTCTCTGCTCTATCCCGGATCCCATTGTCCAAGCTGCAAGACGCCGCTGGGCCCCACGGAGAACATTCCCATCCTAGGCTGGTTGTTGCTGCGCGGTCGCTGCCGCCATTGTGGAGCGCAGATTAGCTGGCGCTACCCTGCCGTTGAGGCGTTGACAATGGGGCTGTTTGCCCTCAGCATCGGCGCTTTGGGGTTTTCTGCCCAAGGGATCCTCACCTGCGTCTTGTTGAGCTGGCTGTTGGCCCTGGCGCTCATCGATCTGGATACCTTTTTGCTGCCGGAGGAGCTGACCCGTTCAGGCCTGGTGGTGGGGCTTTTGGCCCGCCTGGCTCTGCCGTGGCTCCAGGGATCCGGATCCCTGGCCGCTACAGGCCTGTCACTGGTGGCAGGGATCGCAGGAGCTGTGCTGGGCCTCTGGCTGCTGGAGGGCATTGGCCTCTTGGCCCGTTGGGTCTTGGGGCGGGAGGCTATGGGCAGGGGAGATGGCAAGCTGTTGGCCCTGATCGGCATGTGGTTGGGGTGGCAGGGGGTGGTGGTGGCCCTTCTTTTGGGTTCCGGGTTTGGCCTGCTGGCTAGCTTGCTGGCCATGACCAAGGGGCGGGCCCGCCTGGGAAAGCCCATCCCCTTCGGCCCCTACTTGGCTATGGGTGGAGGGGTGGCGGCTCTGGCCGGATCCCAACTGGTGGAGGGCTACCTACGCTGGGCCGGATTGGTGGGGTAGAGGGAACGTCCATTCAACATTGGATACTTCATGTTTCGGGATCTATGACTTCAAACTGATCGGGAAAAAGAATGAGATTAAAATATCGAAAACCTCCTACCAAGCTCAAATCCGGAACCGCTAAATCAACCGCATAGCCTTCAGTGGGATCTGAGTAACATTCCACAATGGATCCCTGAGTTCCAGCAGGAATGGTGGTCTCGCTGAAATACTCCTTGACATCTGCCACAGTTTTGACTCTACTGTATGGCTTGATTCTAGAAGTGGTTTTACTCATCATTGTGTACCTCTAGCCAATTGGTGACCAAACGAGGGATTAAACTTTCCTTATCAACCTGCCACACGGTCACTAAAGTGCCTTTTTTCTGATTGAGGCCCAAAATTTCAATCTTGACTCGATAGCGGCTTCCATAGGGTGTTGGAAACGGATCCCCGGCTAAGGCGCAAGGCAGAGCAGCAGTAACCTGTTGCAGAATGTGAGCAAATCCCACCCTTCTTCCCTCTGGTGTACTGACATCATAGCCAAGCTCTGCAAAGGCAATCCACTTGCCTTGATTTCCAGGATTAGCTGGATTCATAGAGTAATCAACGAACTTGGCAGGATCCACTGCTGCTTCAGAAGCCCTGGGCAAGGATCCGGCCATGGTTGCAGCTTTTGCCGACTTCACGTAAGGTCTAAGGACTCCGTCCCGCTGGCGCGAACAGTAGCCCAGACGTCTCACGCCAACCTGAAACAACCATATTAATTACTCCACCCCTTCGATTCTGTCCTCGATCTCCTGATACAGCTCCTGCAGGCGCTCGATATTGGCCTGGGAAGTCTGCCAATAGCCACGCCCATGCACCTCTAGCAGGGATCCGACAATGCGCCGGAAGGAGTGGGGGTTGAGGTTCATCAAGCGCTGCCGCATGGCCTCATCCTTGATGAAGGTCTCGTTGGTTTCCTCGTAGATCCAGTTGTCCACCGCGCCTGCCGTAGCTGACCAGCCGGAGGTGTTGACCAGCCGCTTGGCGATCTCCCGTACCCCTTCGTAGCCGTGTTTGAGCATCCCCTCATACCACTTGGGGTTGAGGAGCTTGGTGCGGGCGTCCAGACGGATGGTTTCGCTCAGGGTGCGGATCTGGGCGTTGGGCGTGGTGGTATCTGCCATGTAGGCCGAGGGGGCTTTGCCATCCGGGCGCAGGCTCTGCACCAGCTTGGTGGGATCCGAGTCGAAGTAGTGGCTGACATCCGTCAGGCTGATCTCCGAGGAGTCCAGGTTCTGGAAGGTCACATCCACCGTTTTCAGGCTGGCTTCAAAAAGCTGCCGCATCTGCTGGTTGGGCAGGTTGGAGCCGAAGGCAAAGGACTTGCGGGATAGGTACATCTCCCGCAGCTCGCTTTCATCTTCCCAAGAGCTGTTTTCCACCGCCAGGTTGATGTTGGCCGAGTAGGAGCCAGACGCGTTGGAAAAGACCCGCGTTGCCGCCTGCTCCAACGTCAGCCCCAGTTCTTCTGCCTGCTGCAAGGCGTGCTTGCGCACAAAGTTCAGCTCCGGTGGCTCCACCGCTGCGGCCGCCAGCTTCACCGCCCGGTCGATCAGGTCCATCTGGTTAACAAACAGATCCCGGAACACCCCCGAGCAGTTCACCACCACATCAATGCGGGGCCGGCCCAGTTCCTCTAAGGGGATTAACTCCACCTTGTTCACCCGCCCCAGGGCATCGGGTTTGGGTCGCACCCCCAGCAAACACAGCACCTGCGCCAGCGACTCCCCGTAGGTCTTGATGTTGTCGGTGCCCCAGAGCACCACCGAGATGGTCTCCGGGTACTTGCCGCCGTTACTGCTCATCTCGCGAGCCAGCAGCCGTTCCACCACGATCTCCGCAGACTTAATCGCGGCTGCCGTGGGGATGGACTGGGGATCCAAAGCGTGGATGTTGCGCCCTGTCGGCAACACATTGGGGTTGCGGATGGGATCCCCTCCTGGCCCCGGCAAAATGTACTCCCCTTCCAAGGCCCGCAGCAGGGATCCCAGCTCATAATCTGCCGTAATTTGCTTGAGGCACTCCTCCAGAAATTCAAACAAGGGCTTCAAAAGATCCGGATCCACCTGGGGGTAGCCCGCTTCTTTTAGGACTGCCAACCAGGGGGCTTGCCGGCCCATGTTGAAAAAGTTGAGCTTGGCCACCCTAGAGACCCGCCCCTGGGCGTCGGTCTGCTCCTGCACCAGCGCCGCCACCGCCTTCTGGCAGGCCTTGTTGATGCGATCCAGCAGCTCCGTATCCGCCAGGTGTCCCCGATCCCGGTTGCGGTAGATCTCGTCGATATCCCGGCCCAGGCTTTGGGCAAGAATGCGGGGCAGGCCGAGGATCCCTTCTTCGGGGCGGTCAATGCTGGCAATGCTCACCAGGGTGGCAATCGCCTCCTCTGCCGTGGGGGGCGCTCCAATGACGTGCAGACCACAGGGCAACAGCCGCGACTCGATCTCCATGAGCTTGGCGTAGATCTTGCCCACCACCGTGTCCCGCTCTTCCAAGCTCAACTGGGCAGCATCCCCCGCAGGAAGATCCACATCCTTGTCCAGGTTCACCAGCCGCGCCTTGTCGCAGATGGCGTTGACGATGGCGATGCCCCGCGCCCCCTCCCGCAGGGTTTGGTAGGAGCCGATCATCTCCCGCAGCTCTTGCAGCCCCTTGTAGAGGCCGGCGTTTTCTGCCGGCGGCGTCAGGTAGCTGATGGTACAGGCGTAGCCCCGCCGCTTGGCAATAGTGGCCTCACTGGGGTTGTTGGCGGCGTAGTAGTACAGGTTGGGCAGGGATCCAATTAGATTATCCGGATAGCACTCGCCCGACATGCCGATCTGCTTGCCCGGCATAAACTCCAGGGATCCATGGGTGCCAAAGTGCAACACCGCATCCGCCCCCCACACTTTCTCCAGGTAGGTGTAGTAGGCGGCAAAGCCGTGGTGAGGGCTGGCTGACCTGGAAAAAAGCAGCCGCATGGGATCCCCTTCATAGCCGAAGGTGGGCTGCACCCCGATGAACACATTGCCAAAGTGCTTGCCGTAGATCAACAGATTTTGCCCATCGGTATTCAGGTGCCCCGGCGCTGGCCCCCAGTATTGCTCGATGGCTTTCACGTAGGGTGTCAGCGCCTCGTACTCCCGCACCGACAGTTTGGCGGCCACATTCAGCTCCGGGCTGGCGTACTGGGCCTGGGGATCGTGGAGGATGGACTCCATCAGCTCCTGCGGGGTTTTGGGCAGCTCTGGCCCCAGGTCGTAGCCGTTGTGGGCCAGGGCCTGCATCACCCGGTGAATAGAGGCAAATACATCCAGGTAGGCTGCTGTCCCCACATTGCCTTTGTCCGGTGGGAAGCTGAAGACGGTGATGGCGATCTTCTTCTCCAGCTTGGGCTTGCGCCGCAAATTGGCCCATTTAATGGCCCGCGCCGCGATCAGCTCGATCCGATCCTGCATTGCGTGAGCTTTGCCGGTGGCCGCATCCCGCCCTGAGAGGATGATGGGATCGATGGCCCCGTCCAGCTCGGGAATGGCAATCTGCAGAGCCACCTGCACCGGGTGCAGCCCCAGGTCGCTGGCAGCCCATTCCTCCGTCGATTGAAACACCAAGGGCAGCGCCACCATGTAGGGGCGATTCAGCCGTTGCAGCGCTTCCACCGCCTTGGGGTGATCCTGCCGCGCCGGCCCTCCCACCAGGGCAAACCCGGTTAGCGACACGACCACATCCACAATGGGCGCTGTCTTCTGCGCGTTCCAGAAAAACTCGTTCACTGGCTTGGAGAAATCTAGACCCCCGGCAAACACCGGCACCACCCGCGCCCCGCGCGACTCCAGCTCTTGCACCATGGCCACGTAGTGGGCATCATCCCCCGTCACCAGGTGGGTGCGCTGCAACACCAACCCCACGCAGGGAGCCAAGGGATCCTTCACCTCCTCTGGCAGATCCTCGCGGGCGTTGTACCAATCCCAATACTCCGCCAGGCTGGCAAACATCTGCGGCGCCAGCGGGTGCCAAATGCCCATTTCCAGATAGGTGACCGGCTCGGCAAACTTGACCTGATCCCGCATCCCCGGCAGGTAGCGATCCGCCAGCATCAGCAAAAAGTTCTCCAGGTTCTCGCGGGATCCGCCCAGCCAGTACTGGAAGCTAAGCATGAAGTTGCGGGCATCCTGGGCCTTGTCAAAGGGCAGGTACTTCAGCACCTTGGGCAGCGTCTGCAACAGCTTCAGCATCCCCTCCTGGAAGTTGGATCCCTGCTGGCGCTTGCGCATGAACTGGGCAATGGCGCTCTTGGACTGTCCCAGCTGCGCCATAGAAAAGGATCCCATCTTGTTCAGGCGCATCACCTCCGGCATGGAAGGGAAGACCACCACCGCATCCAGCCGCTCCCGCAGGGGCTGCACCGCCTGCACCACCTTCTGGGCAATGTCCTCAATAAAGATCAGGGAGCCAATAAAAACATTGGCCGTCTCCAGATCCCGCCGGAAAGCCTCATACCCCGAGGGATCCCGCAGCTCCTCCACCAAGTAGCCAGACAGCTCCACCGCCAGCTTGGGGTTGCGGGCGTTGATGCGCTGCACCGCTGCTGTCAGAGCACTCTGATACTGCGGCTCCAACACCACGTACACCACCTTCATCAGTCGGCGCCCCCCTAGCTCGTCAGGGGCCACGTGGCGGGTGATGGGCTTAACCAGAGTAAACATGCGGTCGCTCTCCGTTGTGCAATGCAGAAATTGGGTAAACCGGGGAAAGGATTCTGTCCTGCTAACGCGAAAGGACTCCGTCCCGCTGACGCGATAGGCAGGATCCCCTATTGTCTGTTTCCCGTTCTACCAGAGAAACGGATCCCTGCCGGGGGTATGACGGCAAGGTCGTAATAATTCGCAATGATCGCTGAGATACTGTAAAGGGGAAGAGGATCCCTTCCCCAGAGAGCGTCCCCTTCTAAGGATCCAATGGACTTCTCACCCCGCGCCCGCCTTTATTCAGCACATGGGTGTAAATCATGGTGGTTTTGACATCTTTGTGGCCCAACAATTCTTGGACGGTGCGGATGTCGTAGCCGTTTTGCAGGAGATGAGTGGCAAAACTATGGCGGAAGGTGTGGCAAGTAAACTACCCGGCTCCGTACCGCTTTAGCGATACAGAGTAGGCTTTTAGTAGCCCTGGGCCTGCTCTGCTCTACCAGAGAACAAAACAGGCCCGAACCTCTAGGCTGGTTTACGGCAGCCCCAATCGACCGTTACCAGTGCCTTAAATAACCGTTTCTGGTGTCCGCACTATTATCATAACATAGAGCAAATAAAGTTGCACATTCCTCCCGACACTGACTTTATGAGTACAGTGTGCGGATCCTGCGATTTCTAGCTGACTTGCTCCAGGAGCTTTCTGAGTCTAGGTATGGGTGTGTTAATGCTCATTCAGCCAGATAAAAACCCTTTGGAGGTAATTATCGCTCAAAATGTTGACTATACAGACAAATTAGGGCAGCATTACACTAGGCGATGGAAAAGTCTGCTTCTTAGGTGATTATCAGTCATCTAGCTGCAGAAACACATGTTATGTTGCCAGCGCCAGAGTTGTGCCTAGTCAGGTTTGTTGATGAAGGGGCGCTGGGGTCGGTGGGTAGCCGAGGCGATCGGTACACAAATCCACACAACATAACAAGTCGCTGCACCTGACCCAGTGCTATACTCTGAACCTTGTCCTCTCAATTAGCACGAGTGAAGCAAACTGATGGATCTCATTGTATGAAAGCTCAACCATTTAAGCTCGCACAGTTTTTTCTAATACTGTTATCGCTGCTCCTATTTGTGGGTTGTGGCAGTGGATCTCGGACTGCTTCGACTATTAACTCGGATCCATCACTGTCCATCATTAGGGTAGAACGGTCACAGCCAGGTGATCCCGTCGATTGCAGTACCTGTTGTCGTCGATGTGTGACGGGTAAAGCCTGTGGCAATAGCTGCATCAACGTCAGCTTGAAGTGCCATCAACCGCCGGGATGTGCCTGCAATAAGGTAGAAGATAGCTGTTATCTGCCTAAAGGTAGAAGATAGCTGTTATCTGCCTGCCCCGGATCCCTGTGCCCCATCCGTAGAGCGATCCCTATCCTCAGCGGATCCAGCTTTCTACACCGCCAGTTGTCCGTCTGCCGACTGTGTTGCTAATAACAATTTGGGTGACATTGCTGATAGCTTCATTAGCAGATGCCGAAAAGCATCAATCAGACAAGAATTTCCAGGAGAGCTTTTGAACGAAACACTTGGCAACATAAAGGCGGGAAATGCCGCAAACTACAAGAAAGCGTGGAAGCTGTTAAATGATCGCGGATTTTTGAAATAGTTGGAGAATCAGAATGGATCGTCAAGACATAAACGTTTATATCGCTGTGTTAGTTTATGAATCTTCATCATCATCGCCAGACTATAAAACTCTTTTCGAAGGGAGTTTTATGCTAATAAAGGCTAGTTCTCTAGAAGAAGCAAATCAGAAAGCCCAGGAATATGCAAACGCTCATACATATACATTTAATAATGAAGTAGGTGACTCAATAACGTGGAAGTTAAAGCATATTGTTGATGTGAATCAAGTTTTGTATGATGTCGATCTTGATGGAGCAGAAATTTACGCTCGACATTTTCGTAATTATCAAGCATATAAAGAGTTTGAACCACTTTTGTCAGGTGAAGAACTATAGTTTGGCTTTCCTATGCTCAATTCTAATGGTCTCAATTCAATTCAATGTACTCAATACAATAAGCAAAAAAAATGGATCCCTCAACCAAGCTCAGAAATCTCGATATAGCCCGAGCCTCATCCCAGATCATTGTCATTATGTTGCCAGCCTTGGTAGAAAGTCAGTGATTGGGTAGGGATCCCTGGGGGCTGGTCACTGAGGATCCTGATACCTTTAGGGAGGGAGAGTCACTCAACATAACAAGTCACTGCACCCGACCTTGGGATAGGTTATTGGCTGGGATCCCGGATTTGGGGTGGCGGGTGAGTTAAGGCGTTAGATGGCTGATCGATGCGGTTCATAATGAGAAGTCTGCCGATGAAGAGATGTATAGCTCTCAGGGTTATGGCCTCGGCGCTGCTCGTCTTGCCACTGACATCTGTACCGACTCACGCTCAGGGAGGGCGCGCTGATATTGAGATCGATTTCGGCGCGTGTACTCCTGAGCGGCGGTTGGTCTTCTTCGCCTTCGGCTCTACGACCATCGAAGTGGCGGGTAAGGCGGGGGGGAGATGCGTAATGAGGTACGGGACCGAAATCGAGAATCCGATTTGGGATGGGTTCCTTGATAAGACATGCAGGGTGCCACTGCAAGCAGGGAGGCTAAGGTTCACGGTGAGGGATGACGGGGTTGATTTCTCCCCCCTCAAGTCACACTGTGTTCCCACCCCACGTGTAAAGAAGAAGAATTGAGCGATGTCCTGCGGCGCAAAGGATTTGAAAGGTATATAACCGAGGAAGAACGGATGGAGTTCTTGAGCACTTTTGTTAGAGATGGCGTCTTGGTGGAGATTGTAGAGCGCGTGGCGACGTGTCGTGATCCCAAAGACGACAAGTTTCTTGAACTGGCTGTTAATGGCAAGGCAAGATGTGCGTGCCGTTAGATGTACCCAGAGACAAGATGATGAGCAAGCTCAAATGCCCTCATTGCGGGAACCCAGGGATCCCTGTCCTCTGCAAGGTGTGCCTCGGCTCAACTGTGCCTGCGACCTGCAAAGCGTTATGAATCTTTGTTTGAGTCGTAATTGAGAGGAAATAGGTGAGCTATAATTCCTAATGGACTTTTCTTAGAGGAAATAGGTGAGCTATAATTCCTAATGGACTTTTCTTTTCATTGCAGGTTGGGTAATGCAAAAACAGGAAGTCCTTACATTACTGGCAAATCACCAGAACACTCTGAAGGACTTTGGCGTAAAGTCTCTAATGCTCTTTGGTTCAGTAGCAAGGGATGAAGCGCAAACAGACAGTGATATCGATCTGCTAGTAGAGTTTGACCGTCCAGTTGGATTGTTCACTTTTGCACGCTTGAAACGATATCTAGAGGAAATTTTAGAGAGTCCGGTTGATCTAGGTACGCCTGACTCCCTCAAGCCCTATCTGCAAGAATCCGTTCTCCGGGAGGTGGTTCGTGCCTTCTAGAGATTGGCAGAACAGAGTAAGATCGGAAATAGAGGCAATTAAGTTAGATGAGGATCCCTCTGGGCCAGGATATATGGTTGTTTCAGACTGCAGGAAAGCAACTTGGGGATCCCAGGTTCCCCTAGTCTGCTTTGGGAGACAGATAAGGGGTATGTTTGTGTTGGCCGGTTAGAGATCGAAGGCAGGGCAAATGTCCCAGACTTATTCGGAATGACTATCGCAAACGGAGCTATTGTACTGGCTACCGTCTCATCGCCATTTGAATTAACTTTAAATAAACACACAAGCTCTCAAGCACGGGGGGGCAACGGTGGGCATTGGATCCCGGGAACCAGGGATTCCAGCAAGCCGCTACAGGCATCCCAGAGCAGCTCGATCACGTAATGGAATCCAGCCTCACCCCCGTAGTAGGGATCCGGAACTTCTTCGTCAGAATGAGAGCGGCAATAGCTGCACATCAGGCGCACTTTCTCGGCATATTTTCCCTGGGGATCCAAGCTGAGAATGTCGCGGTAATTTTGTCGATCCATAGCCAGGATCAGGTCAAACTCGCGCAGGTCGGCAGGTCGAATCTGGCGGGCCTTGCCTTGTAGCTCTAGGCCATAGCATCGGGCTGCTTGTTGCATGCGCCTATCTGGGGGGCTGCCGATGTGATAGGCTGCCGTACCTGCTGAGTCGCAGATAATTGCTTCCTTATGGCCGCTGCTGCGCAAAAGGTGATTGGTGATGCCCTCAGCAGTGGGAGAGCGACAGATGTTACCCAGACAGACAAACAGAAGCTTTTGGCTCATGGCAACCTCCCCATCGGATCCCATGTGTGGGCCCACCACAGGATGTATCCGCCTGCAACAGCGGGACGGATTCCCTTTCTATTTTCCACCAAGAGCCGCTGCAATGTTTTGCCGGCGGCTATCGTAACATTGCAGATTTAATTGAACCGACAAGGGATCCCCAGGCACTGCTGCAATAGCTTCAGGTACTCTTGTCCATCCATGAGAAAAGCACCAAAACGGGCCAGGTGCGGGTTCATCAACTGAGCGTCGAATAGGCGAAAGCCCCGCTCCCGTAAGTGCTCCACCAACTTCACCAAGGCCACCTTCGAGCCGTTGGGGATGCGGTAGAACATCGACTCGCCGATAAACGCCGCTCCAAGGGCAATACCCAGGATCCCGCCTGCCAAGGTCTCTCCCTGCCAGGTTTCAAAGCTGTGGGCAAAGCCAGACCGGTGCAGAGCTGCGTAAATCTGCTTCAGCTCGGGGCTAATCCAGGTTTGGGGACGAGCGGCACAGCCCTCTACCACCTGCTCAAAAGCGCAGTTCAGCCGCACCTGAAAGCGACCGCTGCGCACCAAGGGCCGCAACGAACGGGGGCAGTGAAATCGCTCATCGAGGGGGATCACCGCGTGCCGGCCGGTGCCGTACCAGGCCAGGGATCCCGTCTCTTCGTCGGCCATCAGAAAGTAGCCTTGGGCATAGCCTGACAAAATGGTGGCCAGATCCACCTGCATTGCCTCAGTTGCGCTCCTCAAGATTGCCATTCTGCAGAGAGGCTGGCAAAATCCCCCCCATTGGCCCTGGGGTGACAATCCACACAGCCGCTCACCCGCACAGGAGTGGGAAACTCCACTTGCAGATGCAGGGCACGGAAATAGCGAGAATCTGCCAAGCGATAGGGCACCTGTTCCCCCTGTCGCAGGGGCCGGGAGTTGGGCCGCAAATAGCCCCAGGCCAGTTGTAAAGCCACGCCGCTCAGGGGCTGGATCTGCTGGCCATAGTGGTTGGGATCCTGCAGCAGCCGTCGCCAGGTTTCAGTGGGCAACACTTGGGCGGGCAACGCCACATGGCAACTGCCACAACTGCGCACATATTGAGCTTGCTCCAGTTGGGCTTGAGTCAGGCCCTGCTGCGCTTGTGCTCCCAGGTTCTGCGCTGATCCCGCCAGCAGGGATCCCATAAACCCGGACAGGATGACTACCATGCTCCAGATCCAAAACCGCCGGCGTCGTCGTTGCAAAGGAGCCATGCTCTCACACCCACTGCCCATGCTTTCCCACTCTAGATCAGGTGGCCGCTCGCCACAGTGGGACGGAGTCCATAAGATCCGGCCTCAACTGCTGGGATCGACTTGATCGACTTGGCCTATTTTTGGAGGAGCTTGAGAGATCGCGGATCTCCTGCTGCATTTTCCGCATTTCTTGAGGCATCTCCCGCAGCTCCTCTTGGGCTTGATCCGTGCAGCGCTCGATGGCGCGGGTGCGCCTGTCAAAGCCGGCGACGGTCAAGTTTTTGGATCCCTCTCTGGATCAACCTGGCCAGAACCAGAAGGGAATCTGTTTGGGTTTAAAATAGCGGGGCTGCAGACTTTCCCACCAAGCGCTCATGAACCTACCCAGCTTACTCTGGCCGGATCCCGACGGGATCCCAGTGCCCTCTCAACCGGGGATCCTTGGCATTCTGGCTTCCGGCAATGGCAGCAATTTCGAAGCTATTGCCCAAGCCATTGAGGCTGGGGAACTGCAGGCCCAGATTGCTGTGGTCATCACCAACAATCCCAAAGCTTATGTGCGGCAGCGGGCCCAAAAGCGAGGGATCCCTTGCGTTTTGCTCGACCACCGAGACTACCCCTGTCGCGAAGACCTGGATGCAGCTATCCTCCAAGTGCTCTGGCAGCATCACGTGGAATGGGTGATCATGGCCGGGTGGATGCGCCTGGTTACCCAGGTGTTGTTGTCCGCCTACCCGGATCGCGTCCTGAACCTGCATCCCAGCCTGCTGCCCAGCTTCAAGGGCCTGCGGGCTGTTGAACAAGCCCTGAAGTGCGGCGTGAAAATTGCCGGCTGCACTGTCCATCGGGTCACCTTGGAAATGGACAGTGGCCCCATCGTGGCCCAAGCAGCCGTGCCGGTTCTGCCCGAAGATACCGTGGAATCCCTTTACCGGCGCATCCAGACCCAGGAGCACCGCCTCTACCCACTGGCCATCCGCCTCTGCCTGGCAGAGGGATCCCTGCTACCCAAGTCTTCGGGGAAGCTGCACAATTGAGGTTAAGTCCAACGCTGGCGCATCCCATGGCCGAGATCCCGCCTCTCCTCGTCTTCGATAGCCCGGTGATCCTGGCCGGTCGTCTGGCTCTATGGCAAGAGTGGGCTCGATTTGGGGTGTGTGTGCTGCCGCAGGCAGTGATGGCCGAGTTGGAACGCCTGACCCGGCAGGCCATTGATCCCCAAGAAGAATCGACAGCCCGCGAGTTTTTGCGCCACTGGCCCAGTCTAGGGTTTGCCGTCTCAGAAGCCCGTGCCCTGGTGGGTGGTGCTGGTGCCGGCGATCAGTCCATGAGGGTACGTTTGGAAGAAGCGATTGCCGAATGCGCCTATGCCCTGGCCCAGCAGCAGCCGGGAACGCTGGTGGTTTTGGTCAGCAACGACCGGCCTTTGGTGGGGCGAATTCAGGGTCTGGGTCTCAACAACCTCTGTGCCGTCTCTCTGGCAGAGCTGAACCGGTGGATGCGTCAGCAGCAGCGCCCTCAGGCTGTGGTTATGGCTTTGAATCGGTTACCAGGGCCACCCATTCCTGCCGCCCAGTTGACGTCCTCTACCCTCGCTCCACCTGCCCGTCCCTTGAGTTCCTCTCCAGCTTCCGGGAACCCCCCCGCCCAGGCGCGGCAGCGGTCTGGAGCTGCTCAGGTGGGGCCGATCACAGCCCGCCTCTGGCCCTTTTTGAAAAGCCTACAGAATGCCCTTGCGTTGTTGCTGGCCCTGGTTTTCCTCTCGGCAACCGGGTTGCTGGCCTGGCGCCTGCTCGATCCAGAAGGAAGTGAAGGGATCTGGCAGCGGCTACCTCTCTCTCGGATCCCTTGGATTCGGGATCTGTAGTCCTCAAAGCTACTGCTCAGCAATCGTGACGTTAAAGCCCTTATTTTTCAGGGTTTCCGCATGATAGCGGGCATACTCCAGTTGCTCAAATGCTGCCAACTGCACAAACTTCTGGCCATTCACATCTTTGACAAAGGCCCCATCAGAAACTTCTCGAGCACGTGCCAAGCTCTCATCTCCCGAGTAGGTAGTGAGCACCAAGAAGGTTCCCTCGCCGCGGTTCGGCCCCAGAGAGTCTACGCTGTTGTCGCTTAGGGGCACCACGTTCTGGGATCCCGCAGAAGTAGGCGATGAAGGTTGGGACGGGCGCTCCAGGCTGGCTGCCAACTGCTCCACCGTTTGCAAGCTGGGGGGAGAGGGTTCCTTGGAAGCCAAGGCCAAGTCGGTCTGCAGGCTGTCCAGCAGGTTAGGAACGCCTTGAAGAGGATCCACCTGTACGTCCTTCAAGTCCGGGGTGGCCGTCAAGCCCAGCGCCAGCCGATCCGGATCCAAGCCACCGGAATAGAACTCCTCTCCCACCTGCCCTTCCACCGGTTCCAGTGGGATCAGGGGCAACTGGGCCAGATCCACCTGGGCAGGGATCCCTTCTTCCGCCCTGCTGGCAGCACTTTGGGGCAGGGACAGTTCTTCCGGCCAGATCAGCCAGCGCACCCCAAAGCCAATCCCCGCGCAGGAAAGCACCCACAGCAGCAAGACCCAGAGGGGCGAAAAGGCCCCGGAGGGCCGCGGCATCTCTTCCTCTTCCAAGTCTTCCACCACCTCTTGAATGAGCACAGGTGAAGGGCGCTGTACAGAGCTGGTATTCCCAAGCTGACCTGCTCGTGGGGGCGGGACAGAGTCCATGCGCTGCAAACGCTGCCAGAGGCGGAATCGCTCCAGTTCTTTCAGCACATCCAAATGCAGATGGCTCAGCGCCTCCTGAAGAGCAAGTTGAGGAACTGGATGTGAATGGGACTGCTGTGCCGGAGACAGGGGTTGGGTAGGGTCTGGGGGAAGCGGAGAAGGACTCATAGACAGCCCACACTCAACTTGATGTAAAGTCGGAGAGCAAACAATGCCGATCCACTGTTACAGCCGGAAACAGCCTAACAGGAGAACCCACCTTGGGAACAAGGATTGCCAGCGCCCCATACCTTGCCATAAACCACCATGCCACAGGGCTATGGCAGTCTTCTAGGGCTTTGCCTCCAGATAGAGGGCACGCACATCTGTCGGTAGGTTCTGAAGCAAGATCTGACGGGCAGAGGCAACGATGGCATCCACATCTTCTGGAGCAAGGTAGTATCCGTCAGCCTTGAGTTGGTCGGCAATGCGAACCGGTGACCAGCCAAAGCGATCCCGCAGCAGCAGAATGAAGCGCAGATCTCCCGGCAGGGTATCCAAACCAGCAGTCAAATAACAGGCCAGTGCCGGTGAAAGAGAGGACTTCGCCCCGCCTCTGGTGGAGTCGAGACTGCAAGAAGCTTGAGGGTGGGTGGGGATCCCATCCAAGGATTGGATCAGCTCACGGGTTTGCTCCGCCAGCCAGGGTCGCAGCACAGGATCCCCTTCGCCAGCCGCTTCTTCCACAAGGCTGTGGACATCTAGGCGCTGTAGGCGCGGGTAAAGCCGCAACCAAACCTGCTCTCGATAGGCAGCCCACTGCTCGGGCGGCAGATGTTCGGCAAGGATCCCGTCCACCCACTTGCAGTAGCGGCAAAACAGGCCGATGAAGTAGCGGGCCACCTCCGGCTGCCGTTGAAAGGCCCGCAGCAACTCCAGATCGCTGTAATGGGCCACCCCCCGCACGATAGGGGCGTTGCATTCCGGCCAAAAGGCGGTAGCTTCGGGCATGAGAATTTCTCCCGCAGAAAAATCCCTAGCTATTCTCCAGGATCTCCCGGCAGGCGGATAACAACTGCTCCTGCTCCGGCAGGGTGCGCAGGCCAATGCGCAGGTAGCGATCTCCCAGCTCGGGAAAACTCAGGCAATCCCGCACCAGAATCCGGTGCCGCTGCAGCAGCGCCCGCTGAATTTGCGTGGCAGAGCCAGGGCAGCGCACCAACACAAAATTGGCTTGACCAGGCCAGGGATCCCAGCCGGGCAGTGCTTGCAAACCCCTGAACAAATGCTCTCGGGCCACGGGTAGCCAGGCCAAGGTGCGCCGGCGGAAGTCCTCATCGGCCAAAGCTGCCGCCACTGCCACTCCCGCCAATCCGTTGACGCTCCAGGGATCCCGCCACTGTCGCCAGCGCTGCCAGTGATCCGGGTGCCCCACCGCAAAGCCAATGCGCAAGCCGGGCAGTGTGAAGAACTTGGTGAGGGAACGGATGACGATGGTGTTGGGGTGAGCCGCCAGGTGGGGGATCAAGGTTTGGCTGCGGGGCATTGCCGACGGGCTGGAGTTTAAGCTCAGGGTGGGCTCCCCCGGCAAAAAGTCCATAAAAGCCTCGTCCACCACCACCTGGTTGAACTGGGGCAGGAGAGGCAGGATGTCTTGCTGCGGGATGAGCTGGCCCGTCGGGTTGTGGGGGTTGTTCAGCCAGAGCACTCGGCTCCCTTTGCCTGCCGCCGGAAGGGGTTCCTGCAGAAGGGTAAAACCGGCGGATCCCTGGCCGGGGAAAAAAGGCAGCGGCTTGATGGTTACCCCTGCTGCCCGCAGAGCCCGCGCATAATCCCCAAAAGCAGGCTGGGGCAGCCATACCTCCCGCCCTTGCGCATCCCGGGCTGCCCAGGTGAGCAACTCCGCTGCCCCATTGCCCACAAAGATCCACTCAGGATCGACGGCCCAATGGTTGGCCAAACAGATGCGCAAGTCCCGATAGTCGGGATCCGGGTAGCGGCTGATTACAACCGGGTCTGCTGCAGACAGCGCCTGAGTCAGAGCTTGCAAGACCGATTCCGGTGGGCCCAGCGGATTCAAGCTGGCCGAAAAATCCAGAATCTCCTGGGGAGAGCAGCCAGCGATTGCTGCTCCCCAAGCCCAATTGCCACCATGTCGAGGCTGCTCCACGCCCTACCCAGCAGCCGAGTCCCAACCCGGCGAAATTAAGATTTCCCCCCTGCTACTGCTTCGCGGAATGACTTGCCCGCCGTAAAAGTGGGGACGATGCTCTCTGGGATCACCATTTTTTGGTTGGTTTTCGGGTTGCGACCTTCCCGCTCTTTGCGCTTGCGAGCCTCAAAGGAGCCGAAGCCCACCAGGGTCACCTTCCCCTTGGGTTCACCGTTTTCATCGCGGGATGCGACCTCTTCGACAATGATCTCCAGTGCGGCGGAAATGACAGCCTCCGCTTCTTTTTTGGTTACATTGGCGCGATGAGCGACGGCATCAACAAGTTCTGCCTTGTTCATCCTGATCTCCTTTTGAGTTAGGCAATAAAGTTAGAGCGTTCCCTGGATCGCGGATTCGCTCAGGCGTTGCAGAGCGGCCACGGCCCAGAGTGTTCTCAGTGTGTGGGAGCGGGGCTTGCCCTGCAATGCGCCAAGGCGCCACTGGCGCGAATGGCAGGATTGTGGCAGTTGAGCTCCAAATCACTGACATATTCTACAGCTAAGTTAGGGCAGAAGCCTGCTGGGCAAGGGGTTTTAGGGGATCTTAACGCAATTTTCTGGGAGACAAGAGACTGCATATACCCAGTTGGCTCGGATCCGACAGAAAGCTAGGGCTCACGACTCGGGTCGGAAGTAGGCCCGCATCACCTCTCGAAAGATGGGAGCGGCCCGTGATCCACCCCCACCGCCGCTGTTTTCCAGAAAGACCACGACCACCAATTCGGGCCGGTCGTAGGGAGCATAGCCAACATACCAAGCGTGGGATCGCCGCGGCGGATCCTCTGCGGTGCCGGTTTTACCAGCCGTTGGGGGAAATCCTGGCCCCAGGTTGGCGTTGCCGCCGGTGCCGTAAACCACGACATCTCGCAGCCCCTGCTGCAGGATCTCCAGGGTGGCAGGGGAAAGACCTACCTTTTGGCGCAGCGGCACAGGGCTTTCCGGGATCACCTGGTGCGAGAGCAAGGGGCGCACCCGCCAGCCCCCATTGGCCACTGCCGCCGTTACCACCGCCATTTGCAGCGGCGTAGCGGTAATAAATCCCTGGCCGATGGACATGTTGACCGTGTCGCCCACATACCAGGGCTCGCGCCAGTGGCGCTGCTTCCACTCAGCATCCGGCACCAGACCCGCGGCTTCCCCTTTGAGGCCAATCCCGGTCAGTTGTCCCAACCCAAAGCGGCGCGACCATTCTTGCAAAGGGGCAGCCTTGGTGCCGAGGGCGATTTGGTAGAAAAAGGTGTCGCTGCTGTAGGCCATCGCCTGCCGGTAGTTCAGCCGCCCGAAGCCGGCCCGGTTCCAGTCCCAAAAGCGCCACCCTCCCACCTGGATGTAGGGGCCGGTCTGCAGCACCGTATTCGGGGGAAAGGCTCCCGACTCAATCCCGGCAGCGGTGGTGATGATTTTGTAGGTGCTGGCGGGGGGATAGGGCCGCAGGCCGCGGTTGAGGAAGGGAAAATCCTGCTGCTGCAGGCTCTCCCACTGGGCTTGGGTGAT
Organism: Thermostichus sp. OS-CIW-29; assembly: GCF_054058195.1. Taxonomy (NCBI): domain Bacteria; kingdom Bacillati; phylum Cyanobacteriota; class Cyanophyceae; order Thermostichales; family Thermostichaceae; genus Thermostichus; species Thermostichus sp. OS-CIW-29. Next base: position 21,072 of record NZ_JBSSAB010000010.1, on the reverse strand, counting down.
GCGGCTGGAAAAGAGGTTGGGATCAAAGGTGGGATAGCTGGCCATGGCCAGGATCGAGCCATCGCTGGGATCCATGGCGATCACCGCTCCTTTTTGCTGGCCGAGGGCCCGCTCTGCCGCCTGCTGCAGCCGCACATCCAAAGTGAGCTGCAGGGTGTTGCCCGGTTGGGGCGCTTGTTCCCCCAGCACCCGCAGCACCTCTCCCATGGCGTCCACCTCCACCTGTCGCCCGCCCCATTGGCCGCGCAGATGGTTCTCGAACAATTCCTCCACTCCCATCAGGCCAACGATATCCCCCAGGCGATAGCTAGGGTCGGCCCGCAGTTGCTCTAGGGGGATCTCGCCGGTGTAGCCCAGCAGGTGAGCGGCCAAGTCGCCGTGGGGATAAAACCGCGCCGTCTCCGCCTCCACCATCACCCCCGGCAGCTCGCGGCTCATCTCCTCCAGTTGAATGACCACCTGGGGGCTGGCGTTGCGCAGGATGCGCACGGGAAACGGGGAACGATATCCGGCCTGTTCCAGTTTCTGGGCGATCTCCTCGGGGGCCATGTTCAAGTATTCTGCCAACTTGGGGATCATCTCCTGCCAGCGCTGCCGCGACTGCACCAGAGGCCAGAGGAAGACCGAGTGGGACAATCGGCTGCTCGCCAGCAATACGCCGTTGCGATCCACAATGCGTCCGCGTTCTGGCGGCTGGGGCAACAGGCGAATGCGGTTGGTATCGGCCAGCTGGCGGTAATACTGGGTGCGCGCCAACTGCAGGTAGGCCAGACGGGATCCCAGCCCTCCAAACAGCAGCAGACTGGTCAGCAAGAGCAAGACAACGGCCCGATAGCCCTGCCCCACCGTTTTGGCCGATGCGGATCCCAGCCAGCGAGGGCTACCGCCGTCCGGCGGGGGTGGGGGAAGTACCCGGCGGGGGGCAGGCGGTCTGGAATGGGGGGAGAACAGGGCTTGCGGATCCCGTCCTGCCAAGGTGTGGGGGCTTCGCGCGGCGTTGCTGACGGGGTAGAGTTTGGCCATGAAATTGCCAGAAGAATTGCAACCGATACACCCAAAATCGAGAGGAGATGCCCGCTCTCGGGCAGGCAGTCTCAGCATCCATCCAGTATCCCTGGCTGCGGCAAGCCTCGTCCAGGAGTGGCAGCGTGGATAGAGCAGAACAACAACGGCTGCGCCAGGCTGCCTGGCTGATGGTGGGCAATGGCCTGCGCCTGGGGTTGTCCGGGGCCTATTTCATCCTGTTGGCCCGTCTGTTGGGGCCGGAAGCCTTCGGGGTTTTCTCTGCCATCTTGGCCTGCAGCAACCTGGCCGCCCCGTTTGGCTATTTGGGCCAATCGGAACTGCTGATCCAGCGCCTCAGCCGGCAGGGATCCCCGACTTGCACCCAGGGGGTTGGCCCCAGCTTATGGCTGGCGGGATTGGGCTGTGGGGGGATGGCGCTGGTGTTGTGGCCCCTCTTGAGCGTTTGGCTGGCCGGGACGCCGGCAGCGGTGGTGGGGGTATTGCTCTTGAGCGATCTGCTGTTCATCGCGGTGCCAGAGGTGTACAGGGGGATCCTGATCGGGAGAGAGCAGGTTGCCGGCGTAGCCCTCATCGACACGGGCATGGCGCTGGGGCGATTGGGGGCAGTATTGCTGGCGGTGGCCTTAGGCTGGGGATCCCTGGTGCAATGGGCTGTTCTGTACGGCCTGATGGTGTTGGTCGTGCTGCTGCTGATCGCGAGGGGGATGGGGCGGTGGAGCGAGCCTTCTCCCCCCTTGGCCCTGAGCTGGCGAGATCTGCGGGAACGGCTGATAGCGGGCTGGGACTTTGCGGTGGGGCTGGCCGCGGTGAAAACCTTCACCGATTTGGATAAGCTGCTCTTGCCCCGTTTGGCCTCAGCAGCGGCGGGGGGTCTTTACAGCGCTGCCTATCGGGTGATCAACTTCTCGCAAACGCCGATGATCGCCCTGCTCACCAGCCATTTTGCCGAGCTGTGCCGCCAAGGGCAGAAGGGCCTTCCGCAAGGCTGGCGCTACGCCTGGCAGCTTTTCCCTTGGGTGGTGGGCTACGGCAGTTTGGCTGCTCTGGGGCTGGCCCTGGGATCCTACGGAATCCCTTGGGTGCTGGGATCGGCTTACCGGGAAACGGCCCTCATCCTGCGCTGGCTCAGCCCGGTCATTTTGCTGGAAGGGATCCACCTTTTGCTGTCTCACCTGCTCACCGGGGCAGGGTTGCAAAGGCCCCGCAGCCGTCTGCAACTGATGGCTCTGGGGCTGAATGGGCTTTTGAATGCGGTTTGGATCCCAAGGTGGGGTTGGCAGGGGGCGGCCCTAGCGACCTTGCTGTCGGAGGTGGCCTTGGTGCTGGCTTTGCTGCTGTTGATTGGGGGGCGATTGCACGCTCTGCAGAGATCTGGGCCTAGGGAGCCTTAACAATTTTGTAGGTGGCTTTGGCATCGGGGCCAAAGGTGATCACATCCCCCGACTTGAGCTGGTGGGTGGTCAATTTCTGGCCGTTGATCAACAAGCCATTGGTGCTGGGGCGACCTTCCAGATCCCCATCCAAAATGCGGTAGCAATATTCTCCCTCTCGCTCGGCGGGAATCCGCAGCAGCATGGCGTGGTAGCGGGAGGCATACTGAGAGTTGAGACAGATGTCGTTCGCCAAGTCCCGACCGATGAAGTATTTGGCGGATCCCAGCACCTGGGTACGGCGGCCATCTCGGTCTTCCACGATCAAGATGTGCTGGTGGGTACCGGAAGGAGAAGGCACAGATTCAACCATACTTCCGCTGTCAATACCAGTGTTTAACCGTACCTCAAACTATACCGAAGTTTAGCCTTCTTCCTGCTATCGCTGGGTCTGCAGAATCGCTCATCCAGCGCCCCAGAACTCTCGACCGATCCAGTGGGCTAGCGAGGAACATTCTGGAGCAATGAGCCGACCCATCCGGGGAAGAGGGTGTAAGCTCCTACCGCCCATTGGGCCATGCCCACCACCACCTCTGACTTGGACTGGCGAGCGGCATCCCAAATGGCTTCGGCAACTTCTTCCGGCTGGCTGACCCAAAAACTCTCCAGCGCCTGTTGCATTTGCTCACGGGCTTTGCCACCTGAGGTTTGGGCTTGGCTGTCGGGAGAGGACGCTGGCCCCACCTCATCCAGAAAAATGGCTCGCTTGAGGAAATTGCTGCTGACGATGCCCGGATGGACGCCGATCACCTGGATCCCTTGGGGTTGCAGTTCCAGACGCAGCGCTTCTGTCAGCCCACTGACCGCGTACTTGCTGGCACAATAGGCGCTCATCTGGGGCAGGGGCATTTTGCCGCCAATGGATCCCACGTTGATGATCTGACCTTTTTTGCGCTTCAACATGTCGGGGAGCACGGCTCGAATGGTGTGGAGGTAGCCCCAAAAATTGACCGCCATCAGAGCCTGCCAGTGCTCCGGGGTGGTTTGCAAAAAAGGGCCACTCATGCAGATGCCGGCGTTGTTGATCAGGCAGTCGATGCGGCCATAGCGTTCCAGAGTTTTCTCCACCAGGTTTTGCACCTGTTCTGGCTGCGTGACATCGGTGGGAACGGCCAAGACCTCGGCATTTAGGCTTTGCTCTAGGTCGATGGCCGTTTGCTTCAGGGTTTCGGCAGTGCGGGCAGCCAGCGCCAATCGGTAACCCCCACGGGCAAAGGTAAAGGCAGTAGCTCTGCCGATGCCTTCAGAAGCGCCTGTAATTAAAACAACATCGGCCATCCTGCTTCTCCGTAAATCTGGACTGGGATCCTTCTACCTGTTGTAGCTTCTCCGAGAGTTAGGGATCCCTGCTTGGCTGAGGGCTTAAGATACTGAACGATAGCGAAGATAAGGTTTATGGCCTCTACCTACTCATTTGACATCGTCAGCGATTTCGATCGGCAGGAACTGGTGAACGCTGTGGATCAAGCCCGACGGGAGATCAAACAGCGCTACGACCTCAAGGATACTCAGACGGAAATTGAGCTGGAGGAGGGATCCCTGACCATCACCACCGCCAACGACATGGCCCTCAACTCCATTCGGGATCTGCTTCTTACCAAAGCGGCCAAGCGGGGTCTATCCCTGAAGATCTTCGACTTCCAACCCCCAGAGAGCGCCGGCGGCAACCGAGTGCGCCAGGTGGTTCACCTGAAAAAGGGCATTGATGCCACACTGGCCAAACAAATCGCCAAGCAAATCCGCGACAACTTTAAGAAAGTGCAGCCTGCCATTCAAGGGGATCTGGTGCGCGTTTCCGGCAAGGATAAAGACGAGCTACAGGCGGTCATTCAAATGCTTAGGCAGCAGGACTACCCGGTGGCGCTGCAATTTGTCAACTATCGATAGGGATCCTCTGGGCTTCCGTATCTTTCCCCTCAACCCCTCTTGCAAGATTAGAGATCTCAGGATCTGTGAAATGTTGGGTTTAATGGCTGCTGGAAATGGTGATGGCCTACGCTCCTCAAAGCTTGAGTTTTCGGCCAATTGGGATAGGGGGCTCTGGTGAGAAATCTTGTGAAAGTAACCGTCGGAATCAAGCCAGCAAGTCTCTGAGAATCTCATTGGAAAATAGCCAGCCATCGGGCGGAATCAGCCGTAGCCGGCCTGCCTCACAACTGGCCCATCCCTTCTCAAAATAGGGATCCAGCCTCTCCAAAGCTTGCTCGACCTTTGGGTGGCTAAAACGCTCCTGTAAATGGCACAAATCCAGACCTTCCTTTAGACGCAACCCCAACATCAAAGTATCCATCCAAACTTCCTCTGGGGATGCTTCAGGAGGGAGAGGGTGGACTCCGACTTTCACCTGCTCGAAGTAGTGGTAAAGGGTTTTGGGCTGCTGAATGCGCCGTCCCCCCTCGTAGCCGACGGATCCCATGCCAAAGCCAAAGTAAGGGCGATTTTCCCAGTACACTCGGTTGTGGCGACAGGCGTAGCCGGGGCGGGCAAAATTGGAGATTTCGTAGTGGATGTAGCCCGCTTCGGTGAGCAGTTCCCGCGCCATTAGGTACATGGCAACTGTGGTTTCCTCGCTGGGCAAAGGTGCTGCTCCCGGTCGGTACATCCGACCAAAGCGGGTTCCCGGTTCAATCGTCAGATCATAGACGGAGACATGGGTGGGGTTAATCTCAAGAACAGCTCGTAGAGACTGCTGCCAGTGTTCCAAAGTCTGGTAGGGCAGCCCAAAGATCAAATCCAGGTTGAAATTCTCAAAGCCCGCCGCCTGCAAGTCGGCCACGGCTTCGTAAACTTCCTCCACTCCATGCAGGCGACCACAAGCGGCCAGCAGCTCTGGCTGAAATGCCTGTACCCCTAAGCTGATGCGGTTGACCCCCAGCTCCCGGTAGCCCGCCAACTGCTCCCGCGTCAGGGTGCCGGGGTTGGCCTCCAGAGAAATCTCGCAGTCGGGATGAAACGGGATCCTCTCCCTCAATTGAGTCAAGATCCGCCCCAGTTGCTCCACCGTCAGCAGAGAAGGGGTGCCACCCCCGAAAAAAATGCTGGTCAACGGTCTGGGATCCCCGGCCAGATGGCGGTAGCGGTAGGCGCCGCCGATCTCCCGGCAGAGCATCTGCACGTAGGTTTCCATCAACTTGCGGGTGCCCAGGCCGGTGGCAAAATCACAGTAGTGGCAGCGTTGCCGACAAAAAGGGATGTGCAGGTAAGCCGCCTCAGGCCAATCAACCTGGTCGCGACAGGGTTGCGGAGCAGTACCGGTCGGAGTGGGATCGTGCGAAGCAATTGCCACAGCCATGAGTCAGCTCAAACGGGTTAGAACCACTATACTGATAGACTCCGAAACTCCTCACGAGGAGGGATCCCATGGGAGCTGTGCGCCTGGCGGTAATCGACTATGAGGCGGGAAATCTGCATTCGGCTTGCAAAGGGCTGGAGCGGGCCGGAGCTGAGGTGCAGCTAGTAACAGAGCCAACTGGACTAGCGGCTTTTGACGGCATTGTCCTGCCCGGCGATGGGGCCTTTGACCCAGCCATGCAGCAGCTGCGGGCGCGGGGCTTTGGGAAAGCGATCCGGGAAGCTGTGGAGCGGCAACAGCCTTTTTTAGGCATTTGCCTTGGGCTGCAAGTTTTGTTCGAAAGCAGCGAAGAGGGAACAGAGCCAGGGCTGAGCATTGTGCCTGGACGGGTGCAGCGCTTTCGGCCAGAGGCGGGCCTGCGCATCCCTCACATGGGCTGGAACCAGTTGCACCTTACCCAACCCCAATCGCCTCTTTGGGCAGGGATCCCGAATCAAAGCTGGGTTTACTTTGTCCACTCCTACCACGCAGTGCCCAATGACCCAAGCTGGGTGGCTGCTACCACCCAACACGGCAGCCAAACCTGTGTAGCCGCTATTGCCCGCGGCACCTTGTTTGCTACCCAATTTCACCCCGAAAAGTCGGGCCCTGTTGGCTTGCAGATGTTGCAAAACTTTGTCGAGTTTGCTGCCCGTTGCTCCCTTTTATCTGCTCCCAGAGCTTAGTGCCCCATGAACTACTGGCTGATGAAATCTGAGCCCAGCGTTTACAGCATCTGGGATCTGCAGCGGGAAGGCCAAACCCTCTGGGATGGCGTGCGCAACTACCAAGCCCGCAACTATCTAAAAGCCATGCAGGTGGGGGATCGCGCCTTTTTCTACCACTCCAACGCCAACCCCCCTGGTATTGCTGGCCTGATGGCAATCCTAGAAACCCAGGTGGTGGATCCCAGCCAGTTTGATCCGACCAGCCCCTACTACGATCCCAAGTCCACTCCAGCAGATCCCCGGTGGTACACGGTGCGGGTGCAATTTTTGGCTGCTTTTGAAAGAGTGATCCCTTTGGCCAAATTGCGGGCCACCTTCACCCCAGAGGAGCTGGAGGTGGTGCGGCGGGGCACACGCCTGTCGGTGATACCTGTGGCTGCAGAGGTTGCGGAGCGCTTGCTCTCACTGGCAAACCTCTCCTCTTGATCTGGGGTAAGCTTCCCGACGGTCTCGCCCGACCATTTCCTCTCCGAGGCAGCTAGCCTCTACAGCGCCGACTCTGTTTTGCTGCCAATTTGACCTAAAACAAACATAAAGGGATTCAAAAAATAGGAAACTGGGCATTCAACGCCTGCCTAGGCTTGAGGAAGGAACCCAGGGCGAGGTTACTGTGGCGCTGCACAACAACTATGCCCGCTGGAACCAAGCAATTGTTCAATGGGCAACGCTGGGAGTTCCTCACGGTACGCCAGTTTACCTCAGCGTAGATGAAGAAGTTTTAGCAAGTCTAGGCTTAGGCCCAGTTGAGGACTTTTGCCAAGCCGTGCGCGCCCAGGTGGTAGATGGCCAGCGAGTCCAGCTATCAACTCTGCAAAACCAAAGCTTGCCCGAACCAGCAGGAGTTGCCTTCTTGGCGCTGATGGTGCTCGCCGCCAACGACATGGTGAGGGATGAGGAGCTGGATGAGAGGGACTTCTTTACCCATTTTTGTCAACGATTGGGGGTAGGCGGCGACACTCGTCCCACTGGGATGAAAGCTGGAGATGAAGAAGGCCTATGGCAGGAGTGGAACCAATGGCTAGAGGTAAAGGGATGGATTGCCACCGCCGAGCCAGGGGAAGGCCCGCGCCGGTATTTGAATTACCCCATTTCCCAAACCCTGCTGCGGAAAGCGGACATCCAAAAGCTCTGTTGCCTGTTTTACGAGAAAAACTGGACTACCGCCCGCAGCGAAACTAAGTTACTGGTGGACTTGGCGAGCGAAAAAAACCTGAACCGCCATCTGGAAGAGCTGCTGGACGATCGCCAGCGACACGAGGTACTGGGCGCCGAAATCCTAGCCGTCCATCAGGAGTGGTTAGACGCACAATGCCCGAAACCTGAACAATTTAGCCGACGTCCCCCCACGTGCCTGATTGCAGGGCTGTATCGCACCGAAGATCGGTGGGGGAATCCAGAGTACTACCCTTACCCCAAAGTTCCGCGTCGTTGGCCAGTTGCCGAGGTGACCGTAGAAAACCTAGGTAGCTTGCGTTGTGAGCGCTCTGGTTGGTTTTTCCCTGTTGGCGCACCGCTTTCTGCTGCCGATCTAACAACGGGGAAGTCATGGCCGATTCGAGATCATGCCCACTTGCGGGAACTCCAGCTGCCAGCTCGAGACTTTTGGGTCTTGGTGCCCGATCCTGAGAACCCCGAGTCTAGTGCGCTGGCTAGTTGGGGAGCACCTAAATTGGGCAGTCATTTCACAGTGCTGTTTCGGGAAGCACTCTGGTTGGACTTGCAGCAGCTACGAGAAGAAAAGCTGCTGCAGTGGGAGGGCGATCGCCAGCTTGCCTTTGAAGTAACCTCTGGCTGGTGGGAAATCCAAGAATGTCAGGTGCTGGCGCCGGTATGGGACGGTTTGTTTTTACAACATCCTGAGCTGAAAGAGGCCTTACAACCACGCGATCGTCTGCACATTGCCTTGGGTGGAGGGCTACGGGTACCGCAAGGACAAGGTTGGCTCGAGGGTCACTTGCCAAAGGTGACTGTGTACGGGTTTCAGCCTACGGTAGCCGTGACTCTAACTGAAGTGCGTACCGGGAGCATATATCTTCCAGAAGACCATCGCTCTACCAACCAGCCTTGGGATTTGCCCGCAGACTTACCTCCCGGTACTTACCAAATCCAAGTACGGGGCGGAACTGCCCACCAGGAACGCTTTTTGAAGATCCTGAGTTGGGGTGATTTGTCATTAGCTTCCCTAGAGTAGAGGCATAACTCTATGTCGAAAAAATCTTCTCGGTCAGAGCAAACTTACTGGGGCTTTCGCACCCATACCTCCAGATACAAACCCCAAAAGTTGCTGAATTACTTACAAAAGCGGGTTACTCAAGAAAACTTGGCCGATGTTGTGTCTCATGTTCGTATTGAGAAGGGCATTAAGGAAAGAAGTAGGGGAGAGTATTACTTCTACTTGGGTATTAAGACAAATGCGCGCTCTGATTGGTCATCCACACAAAACACCCTTGAGCAACTGATTAAAACAGTGAGAGGTATCAGTATAGTTAGGATTCGAAGAGAAGGATTTTGCTGGGAAGATATTCGACACATGGTGGGTATCGCCTATGAGTTGGAACGGGATACCCAACCCATTGAGTATTTCCAAGTCAAGCGGCCACCTAAAGTCAACCCACTTGGTTTGGAAACACCTATAGCAGAGGCGGCAGGAAGCGATCGCTCCCAGCCGTGCGAACAGCTGCTTTGGTGGTTATCGGCAGCCGGTTCTGGTTCTTGGGAAACCTTTCAAGCCGTATGCAGTCACCTAGATCTAGTCCAACCGCGTCGGTTGTGGCGTCGGCTGCAGTTGTTAGGGCATCTTCTGGCAGCTCAGGATGGTCAACACTGGCAAATGCAGCCACCTTCCCTGCAGCCAGTGAGCAAAAATTGCTACGTGCTGTACGGTCAGCGAAACGCCAGCCTGCAAGAGTCTTTGCAGCAGTTTGGTCGCCTTGTGAAGATCCCTCAACCTCGAAGGGATGCTCCACCCTGTTGGCAGCTTGAGCTGCAAGCTGATGCTGCCAATGCAATTGCCGAGTTACGGACCAAATACCCTGCCCTAGCCATTCGTCCGGTCGAGGCCCCTCCTCCTTGGGCTGATTGGGTAGCTACGCTAAAGGTCGTCGATTGGGTGCCACTTCACCGCTATCGACTAAAGCGCTACGATGGGAGCAGCTTCGTAGATGTGCCAGACGCCGAGGAAACGGGTTTCTACGAGCTGTACGAGGAGGGATCCCAACAGCAGCATGCCCTATTCTACGACCGCCAGCACAACGCTTGGTACAGCGCCGAATGGTACAGTTTACGTTTTTTGGCTTTGACTCATCTTGCTCCCAAAAACCTATCAGTTAGTTACGACCCCAATGCCCAAGAACTATCGATCCCTATCAGCCAGCGCTGGCCGCTAGCCTACGAACGCTACTTGGTCATGCAATCGGGTTGTCTGCCTCGCTACAATCGCACAACAGAAGAACTGATTTATCAGAACATTGCACCAACTGTGTGGCAAGTCATTGGTGAACAGCTGCCGTTTTTTGATCTGGAGAAATAGTTACAGTTTTTGCCAAAGGCAAAGGAAAAACCATGTACGACCTCGTCGGTATCTATCAGCGGTTAGATCGAATCTACCAGCTTTACATTAGAAGTGCTTTTCCCTTACGTTACCCTGCTCTTAGCGCCGAGCGGGATCGCCACTTGCAGTACAGACCCGAGAATGCTCTGCTTAGTACTCCTCCCCTATTGGAGCCTACACCACTCTACCCTTCTTCTGGCAAAACCCTTGAGGAAGCAGCGAAAGCTTTACCCGCTGGTTATGAAGATTTGGTACATCTAGGCCAGTCTTTATTTCCAAACTTTCCGCTGTATGAGCACCAATGGCAAAGTTTGAAGGCAGCCATCGTTAACCAGAAGGATATTGTAGTAACAACGGGAACTGGTTCTGGCAAAACCGAGTGTTTCTTGTTGCCAATCCTAGCCCACCTTGCCCGGGAATCCCGTACCTGGGATCCGATGTCTTCTCAGAGCGGAGATACGTTCTGGTGGAAGCACGCAGATGACAAGTGGGTGCCGCAGCGCCAAGGTCAACAACGACCGGCAGCAATCCGGGCGCTGATTCTCTATCCGCTGAACGCGCTGGTGGAGGATCAATTGCGGCGCTTGCGCAAAGTGTTGGATAGTCCAGAGACCCATGAATGGTTGGATCGCCATCGCGGTGGCAATCGCATCACCTTCGGTCGTTACACGGGACAAACCCCCCTCCCTGGCTATCGCACTCCCAATAAGAAGGTAGAAGAACTAGCCCAGCAACTGCGAGAGTTGCAAGCAGAGCAGGAAAAGGCTGCCCAAAGTGAAGACCCAGATTTGAGGTTTTATTTTCCCCGCTTGGATGGGGGAGAAATGCGATCGCGCTGGGACATGCAAGAGCATCCGCCGGATATTTTGATTACCAACTATTCCATGCTCAACATTATGCTGATGCGGCAGATTGAGGAGGGGATGTTCGAGAAAACCAAAAGGTGGCTGCAGGGGGATCCCGAGCGTAAATTCTTGCTCGTCATCGATGAGTTGCACACTTACCGAGGCACGCCAGGCTCAGAAGTGGCCTACTTGCTGCGCTTACTTCTGTACCGCTTGGGGCTAACAGTTGACTCAGAACAATTGCAGGTTTTGGCAACCAGTGCCAGCTTGGAAGACAACGAAGCAGGACACAAGTTTCTCCGGGACTTTTTTGGTCGCGATCGCTTTGTGGTGATTGCCGGAGAACAAGTTCCTCCGGATCCCGAAGCGCCATTGCGAGTGCGCCAGTATCAAGCTGCTTTCGCTCAGTTTGCCCGGGACGTGCAGCCGGATCCCCTCCAGCCGCTGCGGCCCCTCCCCATTGCCAAGGAAGCTCTGACCAGACTGGTGCAAGCTTTGGGCGGCGATCTCAGCTCGGAATCGCCGGAGCGAGCCTTGGGGGAGTGCCTCGAGGAACTCAAAGTTGCCGATGCCCTGCGAGAGGCTTGTCGGCAAGTTAGCGGCAGCGTGCGCGCTACCCCCATCCAAAAAGTTGACAAGCAACTGTTCCCAGGTGCAACCATGCCCGAAGGGGGTCTGGTCTCTGAGTCCTTGCGGGGATTATTGATGGCGACAGCGGTAGCTCAACGAAAAGATGGGCGATCGCCTCAACCTGTGCGCGGCCACCTCTTCTTTCACAACTTGCAAGGGTTGTGGGCGTGCAGCAACCCGCGCTGCAGCGTCGCGCACCGTCCGTCGGGAGACAACCAACCCCCTCCACCTATTGGCGCCTTGCATAGCCAGCACCGCCTCAGTTGCGACTGTGGAGCGCGTGTTCTGGACTTGATCGTCTGCGAAGTTTGCGGGGAGGTATTCCTGGGGGGATATGCTTACCCATTTGCCAAGTCGGTCATCCTCACCCCCGATCAACCCGAGTTGGAGGGCATCCCTGATGATTTAGTGAACCTCACGCAAAAATCTGGGAACTATCGCGTTTTTTGGCCCCTGCCCCACGACCCGGAACCTTGGGCGACCCAGCCGCAATATTTGGAGTGGACTGCTGGCAAGACGAAGCGGGGGTGGGTTGAAGCCAAGCTCAACCCCGCTACTGGTGAACTCCGACAAGATAAAAGCCCCCCTAGAGAAGGCGAGGTTCCCGGCTGGGTGTACCAAGTGAAAGAGGGGGATGGGAATCAGCCCGCCTTGCCGAGCCGCTGCCCTCGCTGCGATACCGATCGCGCTCTCCGTGAGGCCTATCCCACTCCTTTGCGCGTGCACCGCACTGGATTCCAAAAAGCCTGTCAGGTGATTGCCGGAGCTTTGTTGCGGGAAATGCCAACACCGCAATCCCGCAAGCTGGTGGTTTTTTCCGATAGCCGCCAGGACGCAGCCAAGTTAGCCGCCGGTATGGAAATGGATCACTATCGCGATATGGTGCGCTTGCTGCTAGTGCGATCAGCAGAGGAGTATAGGCAAGACCTGCGGGCCTTTCTGCGCTGTGAGTTGCCCAGTCCAGAGGAACGACAGCAACGGTTGCGAGAATATCCCCGGTTGCTACAAGACGTTGAGGGGATGGCGGAGGATTGGGCAGCACGGGATCGCTTTCTTAATCGGCAAGGTGACATTGCTACAGAAGCTCTGCTTTGGACTCAAAACCGGCGACCTGCCAACGAGCAAGTTCGTGAACTGTGGCTCGAGATGCTCAAGTCTTACGGCGAGAAAGTTCCTCTCCTTGCCTTGCGGCGCACCCTGGCAGACCTGCTCTTACATTTGGGACTGTGCCCTGGCGGGATGTCCTTTAGCGCCCTTTACTATTCCGTCAATAAGGATCGGCATCCCTGGACTGAGCTCTACAACTGGCAAAGTCAACCAGTAACACGAATTGCTGCCCGAACACCAGAGCAAAACAGACACCTCGATGAACTCGATGCCTATTTAGCTGATGAAATGATGTTTACGCTGTTTGCCCATGCGGTCAGAAACATCGAGTCTTTTGGACAGGGCTATGTTACAGCTCAAGTTCCTCCGGAACTGCAAGACGTTGCCAGCGCGGTTATCCGCCAATTGGGAATTCGCAAGCGGCATCGATACTCCAAATTCTGCAGACCGGGTACTAGGCGGGAATTACCCCAGTACGTGGAGCGATACTTGAGAAAATTAGAGGAACAGGGCAAGCCAGACTTAAAATCCCAGATCGAGCGGGAGTTGAACAAAATCGGTACCCGTAGCGAGAACGGATTGGTTTTGGATCCAGATCGCCTCTACCTTGTGCCCGTCTCTCGCGAAGGTCTTCAAGGCTACCGCTGTCCTCAATGCGGGGCCTTTTACTTGCACACTGCGGGGGGATGGTGCCCAGAGTGCAGTGGCGGTCGCAACACCAGCAAACGCTCTGACCCGCAGGCCATCCGACTGCAGCCGAGCAGCTTGCCGCGCGACTTGGACTACTACGCCTACCTCTCCGACCCTGAAAACGAACCGTTTCGGATGAATGCTGCCGAATTGACAGGGCAAACCGACAAGGAGGATCGCCTCAAACGGCAGCGCTGGTTCCAGGAAGTGTTCCTAGAGGGAGAAATACCGCTGGCTCAGGGCATTGATTTGTTAAGCGTGACTACCACTATGGAGGCTGGCGTAGACATCGGCGGCCTGCTGGCAGTGATGATGGCAAACATGCCGCCCCGACGGTTCAACTACCAGCAGCGGGTGGGACGGGCTGGTCGGCGCGGTGCCGGGGTCTCCTTGGCAGTTACGTTTTGCCGGGGTCGCAGCCATGACGATTTTTACTTTCAGCGCCCTGAGGCCATTACCGGCGATCCGCCACCCCCGCCCTACATTGACCTGCGCAGCCTCACCATTGCTCGGCGCGTCGTCGCCAAAGAAGTTTTGCGACAAGCTTTTCAGGAAGTCTCGCAACACGATCAATCCGCTGCAGTCCATCTTGAAGACGTGACCAGCGTCCACGGCGAATTTGGTCTAGCCGAAAAGTGGCAGGAGGTGGAGCCGTTGGTTCGCCAATGGATTGCTAGCCACGACCAAGAAATCCAAACCGTGATCACCCAACTCTGCCAGCAAACTCATCTCTCGGCTGACGATCGACAAGCCTTGCATCACTACATCTGCAACGATTTGGTCAATAAGATTAGCGAGATTGCCACTTCCAATGCCTACAGCCAATCCCAACTCAGCGAACGCCTGGCCAATGCTGGCATCTTGCCCATGTTTGGCTTTCCCACGCGGGTGCGCCTGCTCTATACCCGCTGGTCGGCTAGCCAAGGCACCATCGATCGCGACTTGGATACAGCAATCGCACAATTTGCCCCCGGCTCAGAAATCGTTAAAGATCGGGCGGTGCACACCGCCTGTGGACTGGTGGAGTTGGTGCCTCACAAAGGGGACGTGCGATCGCGGCCTGGCCTGGTGCCGGCTCTTGACCAACCTAACCGCTGGCTAGGTCTGTGCTGCAACTGTCAAGCCATGATAGAGGACTACCAGCCACAGCAGCCGCTTTGCTCTCCTCCCCCAGCTACCCACAAGCCGGCAAAGCAAGCCTGTCCGGTATGCCAGCAAACCACCCTCCGCTGCATTGATGCGCGGGAACCCAGGGGCTTTTTCACCAACTTGCAGCCGCGGGATTTTGATGGTCAATTTGAGTGGCAACCCCGCGTCAGTCGGCCAACCTTGGGCGCGGACGGACTTAAGGCGGAAGCGACGACCGCAACGACCGGCAACGCTCACCTGCGGGGAGGCAGCGATGACGTTTTAATCGTCAATGATCGCGGCGGCGAGGGGGGGTTCCTGTTACAAGCGGATAAGAAGTGGCCAGGAGCTTATGTTTGTCCTGAAGTTCAGGGGAAACGTTTCGAAGGAATAGGCCCTACCTATCGGATTGCCCTACTGTCTAAGCGACGCACTGACGTGCTGCTGGTCAGCCTTCAAACTTGGCCGCCTGGCGTGTTTGCTGACTCAACAACTGTGGAAGGGCGAGCAGCTTTGTATTCCTTCGCCTTCTGGTTGCGAGCGGCTGCCTGCACCTTTTTGGATGTCGATCCTGACGAGTTGCAAGCCAGCTTTCAGACAAAGGAAGAGGCTGGCCGAGTGGTGGGTCAGGCTTTTCTGTTCGACAAGCTGGAGAATGGCGCGGGGTATTGCCTCTACCTCGCTCAGCCGGAGGTCTTCTCGAAGCTGCTGGAACAAGAGGACTTGTCTCAACCCAACAGTTTGGCCTTCCGTTGGCTGCAGCACCAGCAGACCTGCGACACGTCCTGCAACAACTGCTTGCGCGATTACTCCAACCTAGCCTACCACGGGCTCTTGGATTGGCGACTAGCCTTGGATATGGCGCGCCTTCTGCGAGATGCTAGGGCACCGGTCGATTTGCAGAGCCCTTGGGGGGAAGAGCAGGAAAATCCCTGGCGGCGCTTGGTGGAGCAGGTACTGCCGCCACTGCTGGAAAACCTAGGCTTCCAGCAAGTGTCTCAGGATTTTCTCCTGCCGGTGTGGACGGGAAACCGGGGGCGGGAAGTGCGGATTGTGCGCCATCCTATTTGGACTGATGAGCATCCCATCTGGCAACAAACTGTTGAGCAAGTCCGTCAGGCCTATCCCCAGGCCCACATTCAGGCAATCAATCCTTTTTTGACGTTGCGACGACCAGGGGATGTCTTGGCAAAGTCAACAAAAACTACCCGCTCTAAGCGTCCTGGTGCTGCCTGACTTTATTTCGCTCAGTTTCTTTAGCCTGCGGTGGAAGAGGGCAGCGCGACTCAGTAGTCCAACACTGCCGACGCTCTCTCTACGGGCTAAACACGTTGGCAGAGGCGATTTCTTTCTATTCCAGGGCCTAATAGCCTTTCTATTCTCTGACTCTGAACTGCGCCAATCCCTACAGAGCTCCCTCCAATCCAGAGCCAAAAGCCGAGAGCCCCCACTGCTGCAAGCTATCGAAGGCAGCATAAGCCGTTAGATCTGGCTGCAGGGGCGTAATCGACACATAGCCCTCAGCAACCGCCCGCACGTCCGAACAGGGATCCACCTCCTCTTCCACCACCTCTCCAGCTAGCCAGTAGTAGGCCTTGCCGCGCGGATCCACCCGTTTCTCATAGAGATCTGTGTACTTGCGCCAGGCCAGGCGGGCCAAGACCATGCCGCGTATTTCAGCCAGCGCTAGGGGGGGCACGTTGATGTTCAACAGCATCGGCTCCCCCAGGGGTTTCAGGCTCAGTTTCTCCAGTAGCTTCAGCACCACCTGGGCCGCTGGTTGAAAATCCTGATGGGTAAAACTGGCCAAGCTTACTGCCAGGCTAGGGATCCCTTCCAATAGCCCTTCCATTGCCGCCGAGACGGTGCCGGAGTAGAGCACATCCGTGCCCAGATTGGCTCCCTGATTGATGCCGGAAATCACCCAATCGGGAGGACGATCCAATAGCCCGTCCAGACCTAACTTGACACAGTCGGAAGGGGTGCCCGAACAGGCCCAGGCCTGCACTTCTGGAGGAAATCCCTCCCGCACCGGATCCACCCGCAGCGGCTTGTGCAACGTCAGGGCGTGGCCGGTGGCCGAGCGCTCCCGATCCGGACAGACCACCGTTACCTGGTGCCCCCCCAGCTGGGCCAGCGCTGCCGCCAAACACCGCACCCCTGCCGCCTGGATGCCATCGTCGTTGCTGATGAGAATATTCATCCCAGCCACCCCACACCCGCCCTTAGACATACACCAGTCTGACCCAATGATCTGCGCTGATCCCCCAGGTAGCCGAGTTCAGCGGCAGAATCTGAAAATTTACGGCTTCTTGGGGTTATTATTGGACGTAGCCTTTTGAACAATATCAGTAGGAACACAATGTCACCCTATGAGGTCAAGTGCCATTATGAAGCTAAGGTAAAGTAAACCCTGCGGTTTCCTTCCTCTTTGTATTTGCCTTCTTGTGTGTATCTTGCTGTTTCTCCATCCCCATCTTCCTAAGACTCCGTCCCGTTGACGTGTAGGTGCTCCGCACCGCCGGCGCGAACGCGGAAGCGTTGCATAGCCTACAGCCGGGTAAAGCTGGAAAGTCTGTAAAACCCATCAGGTCGCTCGAGCGACAGGAAGTTGATCTCATGTCACTTGTTTCCATCACATCGGCAACAGAGGCTCAGGAATGGCGTGAGCTTTGCCAGTGGGCCGAGGAGCACTACCGCTGTCGCACCTTTCCCAAAGACGTGCGCATTCCCACTCGTCCGGGATTGGTGTACATCACCCAAGAGGGAGTGGTGCGCCTGGTCAGCCAAACTCCAGAGCGGCGGGAGGTCTTTGTTGGGTTCATCACGGCTGGATTTCCTTTTGAGCTGAGCAACCCAGAGCGCTTTGAGTTGAAAGCCTGCACCCACGCCGATCGCACCACGGTGATGTGGTTTTACTGGCAGGATCTGGAGCAGTGGCCCTATCTGCACCAGAAGATTCAGGAAAACTTCCGCCAGCAACTGCAACGGAAGCTGCTGTGGTTGGGAAATCTGGGCCAACGGCGCGCCATCGATCGCCTCAAGGGCTTCTTGAGCCTGTTGATCGAAGAGTATGGACAGCCCTGTGAACAAGGGATGTATCTCCCCTGGCCCCTTACCCATGCGCAGATTGGGGATGCCATTGGGGCCACTCGTGTGACGGTGACTCGTCTTCTGGGATCCCTGCGTTCGAAAGGGTTTGTGCAGGTGCTGGATCAAAACTTAATTTGCATTCCCAACGGGGTAAAGCTCCAGCCCACTCCGAAGAAGGCGGCCAGCGCCTAACCCTGCTGTCTAGATGCTATCCAGAGTGTTATGCCTACAGCAGTCGGGAACTGCACTGCTGACGCGATGGGCCTGCAGCTCCACTACCGTACTTGGGGAAAAGGGATCCCCTCCCTCCCAATCTTGATGCTCCACGGCCATCCGGGCAATGCCGACTGCATGGCGGTATTTGCAGAGGCAGTGGCGGGAATGCACCCCTGTGTGGCGCCAGATCTGCGCGGCTATGGACGTTCGCAGGTGGTGGATCCCTTCGAGATGGAGGAGCACCTGGAGGATTTGGAATTACTGCTCAATCGCCTGGGCTGGCAGGAGTGTCTGGTTCTGGGCTGGTCTTTGGGCGGGATCCTGGCCCTGGAGTTGGCTTTGCGGCTGCCGCAGCGGGTAAAGGGTTTGGTCTTGGTGGCCAGTGCCGCCTGCCCCCGCAGCAACCATCCCCCCACCGATTTTTGGGATCAGGTCAACACCGGCGTTGCCTCGCTGCTCAACTGGCTTTGGCCCGGCTGGGAATGGAACATCGAGACCTTTGGCCGTCGCTCCCTTTACCGCTACCTGATGCAGCAACAGACCCCAACGGCCTATCGGTATTTGGCGCACATGGCCTTGCCCGCCTATCTGCACACCTCCCCCCAGGCTCGCCAAGCTCTGCGCGCCGCTTTGCAACGGGGCTACAACCGCGAGGGAGATCTGCACCGAATTCGCATCCCGGTACTGCTTATGGCCGGCGAGCGGGATCGCCACATCACCGCCAACAGCAGCCTGGCCACAGCCCGCGCCCTGCCCCACTGCACCTGCATTGTCTATCCCAACGTGGCTCATCTCTTTCCCTGGGAGATCCCCGACCGGGTGGGACAGGATCTGTGCCGCTGGCTCAGCGCTCAAGACTGGGCAAGTGGGATCCCGGTGGTTGGTTCTTCCGCTCCCTCTGCAGACAAGGCGGCAGAAGCCTGACCCTGGGCCAACTTCCGCAGCCGGGCAAAGGCCTCTTCCTCCAGATGGATCTGCTGCTGCTGTTGTTCTTCTGGGGTGCGCAGGCGCTTTCCCAACGGCTGTTGCAGCGTGCCCAAGAGCAACGGCTCGGAAACTCCCGGCTCGGGATGGATGACGGTGCGGGCCCGCAAGGTGAACACCGGCGAACCGGTGGAGAAGCGGCCCGGGGATCCCAAATCGCTGGCCGCCTGCTTCAGGGTGAGGATCAGTTGCTCTGGGGTGATATCCGGGCTGACAGCAATAACCGCTCGATCCGCCCCTTGGTCATAGACGGTGGTGTAGGGGGCAGCACCGGGAATGCGGGAGCGAAAGATCGGCCCCAAGCTGAGGGCAAAACATCCCGCTGTTAAAACCAGCGCAAACGCTGTGTAGCCCACCAGGGAAAACTTCAATGGCCAATTGCGGATCCAGGCCAGCAGGGTGAGCATAGCCAGCAAGCCTGCCAGACCTAGCCCAATTTGGGTGGCAGAGGCAAAGAAAGACTCTAAAGTTCCATCCATAATTCCCCAGTTTAGCTAGACTGCCGGGAAGCCCTGCCCTCTATGCATCAGCATGAGTGCGGGAGTATGTCACCCCCTAGAGCTTCATCTCTAAGTGCAGGGTAAGCGCGATTCTAACTGCCCTATCTAGGGATCCCGTCCTGCTGCCGCGAACGGTGTTGGGCAGAGTAGCCCTCAGAACATCGCCGGGCCAACATAGCTTGGTCTATCTCGTGGTACCACTTGTTTCAGATCTTCACGCCCTCCTTATCTAGCCGGTAGGCTCGTAGTGACAGGTTACCCAAAAGACCTCCATCCCGCTGCCGCGAAAGGCTGCCTTTGTCTCAAGTCAAGACGAAGCTTATTCAGGATCTGGACGCAAGATGCCCTACAACCTACTCCAGAAGGGCTTGGCCGTTTCTATCACTGGGTCTTTGGTGAGAAGAGGCGAGAGGGATCAACCTACCAAACCCAGAAAGCAGCGAGCCTTACAGCTCGTCACAGCAGACTAAAAATCATGGGCAAGGTCGGATTCGAACCGACACGGTTTCCCGCCGCATTTTGAGTGCGGTGCGTCTACCAGTTTCGCCACTCGCCCGACTTAGAACCATTATCCTACTGAACTGGCGAAACCTCGTCAACCAATCCCCCGAACTCTATCGGCGGCGGTCTTTCTCCAGTTGCTGGGCCTTTTGCCGAAGCTGGCGGGTTTGCTCCATCACCTCCTCCAGATCCTCGTGGGATAGCCGCTCGACGTAGTTAATTTTGATCTCTTCCAGCAAGTCTTGCAGGAGAGAGCGAATTTCCTCCAAAGCGTGCTCCTGGGTGAGTTCTCGTGCCAAGACTTCACCAAACCGCTGCATCAGTTGCGCTGCCAGCTTGGAGCCAACGGGATCCTCGAAACTGCCCGTCAGGGTTTTGTAGGTGGTGGTGGTCAGCTCGTTGGCCAGGCGCTCCGTCAGTTGGCCAGGCAGGGATCCCAGGCCGGGAAGCTGTTCTAGAGTTTGCATGGCAGGCAACTGCTTGAGCAGGCCATCCAGGTTGTAGCGGAGCAGTTGTTGCAGCTCCGGTTGCACCTGGGGCAAAACGCGGTAGAGGACAATGCGAAAAACCAGGTTGGCAATCGCCTCCAGCTCGTTGGTGTTGTTGATATCAATGTAGTCGCGCTGGGTACGTGCTGCCGGCAGTAGGGGCAGGGATCCCCGCTGAATGGATACCTGGATTTGGTTGATCACCCGCACGACAATGACTTCCGTCAGATCCTCGGCGAAGTTGGTAACAAAGCCCTGGCTCACCTGGGCGCGTACCCGCTCCAGATCCAGCAACTGTGCTTGTCCCAGCCGGATGGTGACGGGGATCACCCGCAGCCAGCGCCAAAAGGGCAGCAGCAACAGCACATCGTACCAACGCCAGAGCATGGCATCCAGCCAATTGACGCCGGTGTAGCGGCGGCTGATGGCCACCGTGCGCAGCAAAAATTCCAGCCCAAACAGAAGCACGAAGGGAAAATCCAGCACCGGGAAAAAGTCAACGGGGTTACCGCTCTCACCAATGGGGCGGAAATAGTTGGTCTCAAAGAGGGGGCGCAGCCGGGTCTGGAAAAATTCAATTCCATCTGCGGGATCGGCGCCGGCCAAGTACTCAGCAGTCCAAAAGCGGGCAAAGGCGGCTCTGGCAGAGTCGGCTTCTGGGATGTGCTCCCGCATCAAATTGAGGATACGCACAAACTGGCCAGTTTTGTTGGCGCCGTAAACTACCCGGCTCCGACCGCTAAGCGGTACGGAGCGGGCTTTCAGTAGCCCTGAGCCTGTTCTGCTCTACCAGAGAACAAAACAAGCCCGGACCTCTAGGCTGGT
>NZ_JBSSAB010000009.1:0-88449 GCF_054058195.1 Thermostichus sp. OS-CIW-29 | reverse complement strand
ACCAGCCTAGAGGTCCGGGCTTGTTTTGTTCTCTGGTAGAGCAGAACAGGCTCAGGGCTACTGAAAGCCCGCTCCGTACCGCTTAGCGGTCGGAGTCGGGTAGTTTACTAGGGCCGCCGCTGCACAAAAGTCGGCAACTCAATCCGGTTGCGACTGCCCGTTTCCCCTCCTGCCCGTGAAGCGGCCAAAGCGGAGCGTTTCAGGAGCCTTTCTGTCCGTTGGCGCCAGCCGAGCGGGGCACTTTCTTCCCGCTCGTCCAGGGTGAGCGGCGGGATCCCTGGGGTGGGTGTTCTCCAGGTGGTGGCCGGGGAAGGAGCAGACTCGTCAGCCGCGGCAGGAATCCGTTCCTGGGCCCGATGATTCGACCTGGGCTCGACAACCGCTGGCTGAGGGGAAGCGGAGGCCGACTGACGCAGTGTGGCCAGTTGCTCTTCCAGTTCTTGATTGCGCTGCTGCAGCAGGGCCACTTCCTTTTCTTGGGTTTGCGCGTAGGCGTGGGCCTGCACACACTCGGTTTTCAAAGCCATCAGCTGCTGCTGCAACTTCTCGATTTGCTTTTGGCTGACCAGATGATGGGCCTCGGCCAGTTCTCGCCCCCGCCGGGCTGCTTCCAGGCTTTCTCGGGTGTCCTGCACCTGCTGCTGAACTTCCTGCCACTGGGCAAGGGTGGGACGCTGGGCCAACTCTTGCATGAGCTGATCCCGCTCGGCTCGCAAAGCACCAAGCTCGCGGGTCAAAGCCTGCACCTGCTCCTCCAGGGCAAGGATTCGCTGCGCCTGTGAGGACTCTGTTTCCCTGAGGTGGGCGGCCTGGGCTGCTTCCGCTTCCAGCTTGGCAATCTGTTGGGCTTGCTCGGCCTGCTGCCGCTGACTCTGCTGCAGCTCTTCCAGCAAGGTGGCCCGCTCGGCCTTGGCAAAAGAGGCCTGTTGGCGCAGATGATCCAGCTCCGCCTGCAAGCGTGCCCATTGCTCTGGGGTAGGACGCTCTTCCAGTTCGCGAATACGTTGCCGGGCGGTGTTCAGATCAGCTTCCATGTGTGCCTTTTCGGTTTCCAGATGGGTCTTCAAACGCTGCCATTCGGCTTCCGCTTGGCGGTGGGCAGCCTCTAGCTCCGCCCGTAGGGTTTCCAGTTCTTGTGCAGAAGGTCGAGCGGCCAACTCTTGGATTTGCGCTTGCAATTGTGCTTTTTCCTCCTCTAGCTGCTGTACACGGAGCTGCAATTGGGCTTGCAAAAGCTGTACCTGCGGCAACTTGACGGCGTATTCTCCCAATTGGTTGGCCTGCTGTTTCAGCTCCAGGAGCTCCTGCTGCAGTTGGTAAAATCGGGCCGGATCGACGCGCCGCTGCAATTCCGCCTTGAGGGTTTCAATTTCCGTCTGACTGGTTTGCAACTGCTGCTGCAGAATGTGGTAGTGCTCCAGCGTTGGACGGCGCTCCATTTCCCACAGGAGATTCTGCAGTTCTTCGATGTGCTGTTGCTGAAGCTGAAAAGCCTCTGGGGTAGGGCGCTGGGCCAGCCGCGCTTTCTCCTCTTGACACGCTTGCAAAGCTTGATCCCGCTCTTGAATCTGGGCCTGTGCTTCCAGCAGTTGATGTTCCAGGCGATGGATGCACTCAATCTGCTGCAATGACAGCGCTTCCGATTCGGCGAGGGATCGCTCTAGGTTGCGCACCCGCGCCCGCAAGGCTTTTAGCTCCTCTTCCCCTTCCATATCCAGGCTGCTCGACAGGTTATGGGCCTTACTGTAGCAGATGGTTTGGATGAAAATCCAGCTCGCCACTATCTGTAGTGTAAATTTTTAGCTTTTCCCAGAACCAACACTAACTCTGTTGCCCCCGCCCTCTATACTGAGAAGGTGAGTTTTCAGATGAACCCTGTGATGAAGCTGGGATCCAAATCCTGGGGATGGGCGCTGGGCCTGCTGGGCGTGGCCTTGGTCGGTTGTGGTGCCGATGCGCTGACGGCCAGTACTCCGCCGCCGCCTTTGATCACCAGCAGCGATATCCCTTCTGTGGTACATCGGAACGGCTTTTTGGAGCTGGGGGTTTCGGTATCGGTGCCGGGCCGGATCCCGGCGGAGCTGGCGTTTCAGGTGTCGTGGTCGGGGATTGAGGTTCAGACGCTATCGGCAGCCCAGGTGAATTGTGTGTCTGGAGAGGTGTTCTGTACAACCCGCTTCCGCATTCGCCCTCCCCTAAGCTTGGTGCCCGGCTCCTACCTGCTCAGCTTGCGGGTCTTCGACCGGTTGGGCCAAAGCGCTGTGGTGACCGGGATGGTGCTGGTGAGGGATCCCTGAGGTCGCCCTATCCTTGCCCAGCCTTGAGAAAGCGGTGCGGTTCCCGTTCCCACAAGCATTGCGTAGTAGTAGGTAGCAGTATGAGGTGCCGTAGGCATAGCACCTCTGCCCAAGCTTTGAATGGGTAAGGGATCCCTTCAGCGGGGGGGAAATACTTTTTGGCGAACATCGTCGGCGAAAGCTTCCACTGCTTCTCGGATCGCCTGTCTCAAATTGGTATAGGCCTTGGCAAAAGGGGGGAGCCGCTCGCTCAGCCCCAGCAGGTCGTGGGTGACCAAAATCTGCCCATCGCAGGCCGGCCCGGCTCCAATGCCCAGGGTTGGGATCCCCACTTGGGCCGAGATTTGGGCAGCCAATTCCGCCGGCATGTGCTCCAGAACCAGGGCAAATGCCCCTGCTTGTTCCAGGCTGAGGGCCTCTTGTCGCAGACGCTCCGCCTCCGGAGTGGTTTTTCCCTGCTGGCGATAGCCTCCCAGTTGATGTTTGGCCTGCGGAGTGAGGCCGATATGACCCAAAACCGGGATCCCCCGCTGCACCAGAAAGGCCACCGTTTCCACCATGTCGGGGTAGCCCCCCTCCAGCTTGACCCCGTTGACTCCTGCCTCCTTCATCAACCGCCCTGCTGAGAGGAGAGCTTGTTCTTTGTGGACTTGATAAGTCAAGAAGGGCAAGTCGGCCACCAAAAAGGCCCGTTCTACCCCGCGGCGCACCGCCTGGGCGTGATGGAGCATCTGTTCCAGCGTCAGGGGCAGGGTGCTGGTATACCCCAAGTGGGTCATGGCCAAGCTGTCGCCCACCAGGATCAAGTCGATCCCAGCCTGATCCAAAATCTGAGCGGTGGCGTAGTCGGCAGCCGTGAGGGCCACCAAAGGTTGACCCGCCTGTTTGGCCTGGCGAAAGTGGTGAATGGATAGAGCAGCCATATCCCTATGATCTCATCTGGGCGTTCCCGCCAGCGGTGCGGAGCACTTTCCCATCAACCGCACCCCGTGGGGGAAGCAAGCTTGGCTTTGAGGCTGGGAAGAAGCAGGAGACTCGGTTTGCCGTTAAGATGGTAAAGCCCCACAGCTGACTGGAAGGGTGACAGAGTGGTTGATTGTGACGCTCTCGAAAAGCGTTGTGACTGCAAGGTCACCGTGGGTTCGAATCCCACCCCTTCCGTCTTCAGGCATACAGTTTTAGAACGCCTTGCCCAGCTAGGGCCTCTGGGATTTTTGGGGATCCCACCCAAGCCCTTCGCATCAGCGGTGCGGTTCCCCCATAACACTTTGGCATGGAGCCAAGGTCAAGGTTGGATGGGGTTCTTGGCCTTTCTTCTAGAGTCTTATGTTCACCGCTCCTGCTCTCTCTGCCCAACTGCATCCGCTCATTCAGGGCTTATCTGAGGCAATCCTGAACGTTTGGGGATCTACCCTCACCCTAGCCCCCTATCCTCTGCCTGAAGATCTGGGCTACGTGGAAGGCCGCCTAGAGGGTGAGAAATTGCAAATTGAAAACCGCTGCTACCAAGGGGATCCCTTTCGCAAACTGCACCTGGAGCTGGCCCAGGCCGGGCAGAGCCTGGATATTCTCCATTGCGTTATGTTTCCGCAGCCGCAGTACCCGCTGCCGCTGTTCGGTTGCGACATTGTGGTCGGTCGCGGACAGGTGAGCGCCGCCATTGTCGATCTCTCGCCGGTGACCCCCAGCTTGCCCGATCTCTATATCCAGGAGCTGGAAGCGTTGGGATCCCATCTCGTCCCTTTCCAACACCGGCGCCGGTTGCCGGAGTGGGGCACGATTTTTTCTCCCTACTGCCTGTTCGTCCGTCCTGCCGACGAAGCAGAGGCCGACCGCTTTTTACACTTTGCCTGCCGTTTCCTGGAAATTCACTGCCGGCTGGCGCAGCAGATCCCCCCACAGACGGATCCCGGCCAGATTTTGGCCCACTACCAGGGGCAGCAGCGCTATTGCAGCCAGCAACAGCAGAACGACCGCACCCGCCGCGTTTTGGAAAAAGCTTTTGGCCCCGCCTGGGCAGAGCGCTACATGAACACCGTCCTTTTCGATTTGCCTCCCAGTCCCGTGCAGATCTAGGCGGGATCCCCTTGCAGCCGCTGCTGGATGCTCAAGGCCAATTTTTGCCCTAAGAACTCCGGCATGGTTGGAGTTGAATCCGGCCCCAGCAAGTAGAAAATAAAGCGCGTCTGCTTGCGGCGGAGCATCAAGTTGAGGTTAACAACGGTCAAATCCTCCTGCGCGAGGGCCGTCATCACCCGGTAAAACGCGCCCGGCTGGTTGTCCACATCCACCAGAAGTGTGGGCAAATGAAACACCGGGTCAAAATAAAAAGAAACCTGCACGTCTTTTAGTCCGGCCTTGAGATCAAACTCCAGCGCCAAGGTTTCATGAACGCGAAACACACCCGCCAGGCATTCGTGAATAGCCCGTTCTAGACTGAGCTTGGTTTGGGAAGAAAGGCTGTGGCCATCGCGGGAGACAATGGTGCGGATAAACACCAGGTGCGGTGAGTAGATCTGCCCATAGAGATGAATGCCATGCACCGAGAGATTAAAAGCGGTGAACACCCCAAACAGATCGCTGAGCAGGGAAGGTCGATTACGGTAGGCCAGACAAACCACCGTCTTGCGACCTTCGTCCTGCATCTGTACCACCGCCTTGCGGGTCTGGTAGAGGGTGTAAGCCAAGCGCAGATTTTGGGCCTGCACCTCGCTGCTGACAAACTGGCTGTAAAAAGGCGGAAAGCTCTGGTTAAAACGCCGCATCAGAGCGGATCGCGTCAGCGGCACGGAGTCTTTGGGAGTGCTGACTTTGAGCGGCTGGGGATCCTCATGGGCAGCCCTTTCCCCTCTGGTAATCCCCCAAGGAGCTACCTTCGGCTGCTGGCCTGACTGCTCAATTGACATCGACCTCGCCACCTGCATTGCTCTTTCTTCATCCTTACATCGTTGCTCAGTACGCCCTAGCCAAACCCCATCTATCCGCAAAATCACTGAGGCTCGGAACGAATGTCAACGCTGCATCCAATTCTTGTTCAATGCTTTTGGACTTAATCTATCTCACAGGGCTGAGCTGGTCATCCAAAGAGCCGCTGAGGGTCATCCCCCAATTGGGGGGATCCTTCCCTTCTTCGCTGCTGAACCGACGCTGTGAGCCTTTCAATCCCAGAATAGCCAGAATAAGCCTAAACTATGAATTGAGCAGAGCGCTGCAATTTTTGATATAAAGTGCCGCATTGAGTGCTGGCCGGCTGGGTGACATGAAGCGCTATCTTGTTGGCCATCACTTTGGTTTTTCCCTAGGTTTGTGAAGGGATCCCTGTGAGCAGGACTGTTGCCGATCCCACTCCGTTTTCGCCCGCACAAGCGCCGGATCCCGCTGGTGCTTGGTGGGATCTCAGTCTCATCACTTCCCCTGCCCAAGAAGACCTGATCTTTTGGCGGCTGGAGAGTTTTGGCTGTCGGGGCATGACCAGCCAAGCCTATGGCGAAGATCAGATTTGCATTCACGCCTATTTGCCTTGGCCTCACGTCAGCCTCCTGGATTTGGCAGCCCTCTCCCTGCGCCTGCAGCAAGATGCCCTCATTGCCGGTCAGCGGGTTCCGAAGCTGCGCTGGGAACGCATAGAGGCGGAAGATTGGAGCAGCAGTTGGAAGCAGCACTGGCAGCCCCAATGGGTCGGGGATAAGTTGCTCATTTGTCCGGCCTGGCTGGAGCCGCCCCCTCACCCCGGTCGGCACCTGTTGCGGCTGGATCCCGGTATGGCCTTCGGCACGGGCACTCACCCCACCACTCAGCTCTGTCTGGAGTCGCTGGAGATGCGCCTGGAGGGCGGCGGGGGTGCCGAGGGAGTGACTGTGGCCGATGTGGGCTGTGGATCCGGCATTTTGTCGTTGGCGGCGGCCCTGTTGGGGGTGAAGCGGGTGTTTGCGGTGGACATCGACCCCCTGGCGGTGCAAGCCACGATGCACAACCGCGATCTCAACGGCCTGACGGATCGCATTGTGGTCGCTCAGGGCAGCCTGGAGCAGATTCCCGAAATGGTGGATGGGCTGGTGTGCAACATCCTGGCAGATGTGATCCTGGATATGATCCCGGAGTTTCGGCTGGTGGTGAAGGAGGGGGGATGGCTGATCCTCAGCGGCATCCTCATCGAGCAGGCCAAGTTGGTGGCGGAGATGCTGGAGGCCAACGAATGGGTGGTGGCAGCCCTCTGGCGACGGGGGGAGTGGTGTTGTCTGAACGCACGCATGACCTGAGCGCTTTGCCCCGGTTGGCGATTGACCCGGCGCAGCGGGATCCGAGTGGTGTTCTCCGTTTAACCGGCCCGCAACAGCACTACTTGCAGCGGGTGCGCCGCCTCAGGCCAGGGGATCTCTTTTTGGTTTTGGACGGCTCAGGCAAGCTGTGGGCGGCCCGTTGGCAAGCTCAGGGATCCCAAATTGTGGGCGAGGTGGAGACGCTGCCGCGGGAATTGCCCGTTTTTTTGCATCTGGGCTTGGCGGTGGTCAAAGGGCAGGGGTTTGACGAGGTGCTCCGCCAGGTTACCGAGCTGGGGGTGGCGCGAATTACCCCCCTGCTGACAGAGCGCACCGTGTTGGAACCGGGATCTGGGCGGCAGGAACGCTGGCAAAAAATTGTGCGGGAGGCCGCAGAACAATGTGAGCGGTTGCGCTGGCCTCAGGTCGATCCCCCCACCCCTTGGACAAGTTGGCTGGCGGAGCTGCAAGCCGTTCGCGCTACTCGGACGGAGTCCTTCTGGTGGGGTATAGCCGTGGCGCGCGAGAACGCCCCCCTGCTGGTGCAGGCCCTGCCAAAGCTGCAGATCCCGGCCTTGGCCATAGCCATTGGCCCAGAAGGGGGCTGGACGGTTGCCGAACGTCGGCAGGCTGAGGAATATGGGGGGGTGTGCGTCTCCCTTGGCCCTACCATCTTGCGAGCCACCACCGCCGCTGTTGTTGCCACCAGCCAAATTGCCGCTACCTACTCCTGGTTGGACTCGAGCTTGGATCGGGGTCATTTGGCTCCGCTAGCGACGGGGAGTGTTGTCGCCGATAATCAATAACTAGGCCGTTTGCGTCAGCGGGACGGAGTCCTTTGACGAGAACAGCCATTGGCATAGCAGGCGGCCAGGCCCACCCCAGGGAGGGAGAACGAGAATGGAGATGATCCAGGCGGTGCGGGGCACCCGAGATATTCTGCCGCAGGAGGTGCGGCTCTGGCAGCAGGTGGAAGCCAGCGCCCGAGAGATCCTGGGACGGGCCAACTACCAAGAAATTCGCACCCCCATCCTGGAGTTGACGGAGCTCTTTGCCCGCAGCATTGGCAGTGCCACCGACGTGGTGGGCAAGGAGATGTACTCCTTCAGCACCCGTGGCGAGCAAGAGGTGAGCCTGCGCCCAGAGAACACAGCAGGTGTGGTGCGGGCCTACATCCAGCACGGGCTGCAAACGGCTGGAGATGTGCAACGCCTCTGGTATTGTGGGCCGATGTTTCGCTATGAGCGTCCCCAGGCGGGGCGGCAACGCCAGTTCCACCAGTTGGGGGTAGAGCTGCTGGGCAGCCGGGATCCCCGCGCCGATGCGGAAGTCATCGCCTTGGCCTGGGAGCTGTTGCAAGCGGTGGGGGCGGAGAACCTGAGCTTGCGGCTCAATTCCCTGGGGGATCTGCAGGATCGGCGGGCCTATCGCCAGGCCCTGGTGGACTACCTCACTCCCTTGCGGGAGAAGCTGGATCCCGACTCCCAAGAGCGTCTCACCCGCAACCCGCTGCGCATTCTAGACAGCAAGGATCCCCGCACCCGCGAGATTGCCGAGGGGGCCCCCAAGCTGCCGGATTACCTCGGCCCAGAATCGCGGGCTTTCTTCGAGCAGGTGCAAGCTCACCTGCAGATGTTGGATATTCCCTACCAGTTGGATCCCTACTTGGTGCGGGGCCTGGACTACTACACCGACACCGCCTTTGAGATCGTCTCACCTGACTTGGGATCCCAGAGTACCGTCTGTGGGGGTGGTCGCTACGACGGCTTGGTGGAAGAGCTGGGCGGACCTTCTACCCCAGCGGTGGGCTGGGCCGTCGGCATGGAGCGGCTGGTGCTGCTGTTGCAAAAGAAACAAGGGGAGGCTCCGCCAGCACCGGTCGAGGTTTACGTGATCTCCCGTGGGGCGAAGGCTGAGGCCCAATCCCTCCGGATCGCTCAAGCGCTGCGCCGAGCCGGTTTCTGCACCGAGCTGGATCTGAGCGGCAGCGCCTTTGGCAAGCAGTTCAAACGGGCCAGCCGCAGCGGCGCAACTTGGGCTGTTGTGCTAGGGGATGCGGAAGCTGCAGCCGGAGAGGTACAGCTTAAGCACCTGCCTACAGGGCAACAGCAAACCCTTTTGCAAGCCGATCTGATTCAGTATCTGGCATCCCATTCGCGTCAGCAGTGCGGAGCACCTAAGGTGATGGAGCCATGTTGAATTTTTGGGTTCGGCGGGACGGCCAGGAAGACTGGCAGCCAGTACCAGCCGAGGGAGCAGTTCTGGAAGAAGATACCTACACCATTGTTGCCCGTTCGCCCCAGCCCCACTTCACCATCACGGTGGAAGTCCGGCAGCGTCCTCTAGGGCCACAGAATCAGGGCCCCAACACCGGCACGACTCCTCCACAGGTCCAAACCCGTTCTGTGCGCACCAACGATGAAGGGATCGGCATTATTTTGCCTGCCAGCCGCCTCACCCCTGGGTTTTGGGAATTGCACTGCCGAGATGCCGACTTGATCGCAGAACTGTTCGGTGAAACCGAGTTGGACAATTGTCTCCGTTTTCAGGTTGTGCCTGCCCCTCTGGAGCCGGAACGAGGGATCCCTGCCCCGGTGGCTGAAGAGGCCGGGTTTGAGCCCCCCCAGAAAAAAGAGGTCGCCATCCCGCCAGAGCTGTTTTCCCTAATGCACAGTGAATTGGAGGGATCCCCGGAGGAGGTGCTGGTGTTGACGGGGCGGATCGGCTGCAGCGGCGAGCTGCGGGTACAGGTTTGGCCAGAAGGGGAGGAGAGGCCGCTTTTCCAGGGACAACGGCAAATTCAACTCCCGGCGGGGGCGCGGACGGCGGTGTTCAGCATCCCCATCACCCTGCCCAGCCAAGTGTGGGCCCGTCCTTTACGGGGAGAACTGGCCCTTACTCCCTCCTCCTGGTGGGATCCAGAGCCGTCGCCTCAGACCCTGACCATCCCCTTTTCCATTCGCTGTCGCAGCCAAGAGGCAGGACTTCTTGGCGCAGGGATCCCCCTCCCGCAGCAGCAAGAGGAAGAGAGGCTGGCCGATGCTGCCAGTCCTGCCTCGACCGCAACCCTGCTCTCTCCCGAACGAACCTTGCAAAAGCTGCTGCGCATCTGGCAGCACAGTGCTCCTGCTGGAGGGGATCCCGGCTCGACTCAGCCGGCAGAGCCCTCTGCTAAGGCCGCACCCGAACCTAACCCCCAGCCTGCGGCGCCGATTTCCCCTCTTCCCTCACCCCCCCAAGCTGAGCCAATGGGCGAGGATGCCGCCCTGCCAGCCCCAGCAGGGAGCCCGGCCACCCCACCTCCGCCTGCATTCGCCCTGCCTGCCACCAGCAAGGACACCAAAAACTCGCCCCCGCCGCCAGAAGTGTGCCCGGCGCCACAACTGCTGGTGCCTGAGCAATTGCGAGCGGGCGACAATTTCGATGTGGTGCTGCGTTTGCCGGCCTTGGCCCCTGCCTCCGCCGCCGGCGCCGCCTCCCAGCCACCTTATTGGATCAAGTTTTGGGTCAAGCATGGCCGCACTCGCTCTTTGGTGGATGGCCCCCGTTGGTTGCTGGACTTCTCCCGTGACGAGCAGGGGCAGTGGCAAGCTTTAACCCGCATGACCATCCCTCCCGGAGTCCCTGAGCTGATCTTTGAAGCTTGGGCCGTCAGCCCGGATCGTCAGCAGCAGAGCGACCGAGTTACAGAGCACCGCTCTATCTTGCCTTAGGGATCCCTCGCTCTTGAGTCCTGTTTAGTCTTGGACGGAGCGCACCATCAGCACGGGGCAGCCGATGTGAACCCGCACATAGTCAGAGATGGAACGCCCCAACAGCCGATCCAAATCGGGAATGCTGCGGGCAATGGTAGGTCGGCGGTCAGGGGATCCCATCACCAGCAGATCGGCCTTGCTTTCTTCAGCCAGGCGGACAATCTCCGTAGCCGGATCCCCGACAGCCGTCAACACCTGGTGGCCGATTTGCCGGTTTTTGAGGATGTCGATTGCCCGATCTAAGGCCTCATCTCTACCTGGGTTGTCGGCATCCAACTGCACAGAGGCCAGGAAGATCTGGGCCCCTTGAATGCCGGAGATCAAGTCAAGGGCCGTGGCAAAGGCGGCCTGGGCAGCGGGGGAGTTGTTGAGGGCCACCATGACATGGCTGGGGTATTTGACGTAGGCGTCGTCTTTGACCAGCAGCATTGGGCAGGAGGCGAGCTGGAACACATATTGGCTCACCGAGTTCTGCAAAATGGCCATGATGCGGTTGCGCCCCCGGGATCCCATCACAATCAGCGGATTGGGCAGGGACTCGGCCACCTGCAGCACCACCACTTTGGGATCCCCTTCCACCAGTTGGGTGCTGATCTTTAGCCCTGGGCGGGGGGGGAAAGTCTGCAGCGTCTGGGCCAATAGCTCCTGCCCCTTTTGCCAGGCAGCCCGCATCTCCTCGGCAGAAGTCTGGGAAGGCACCGCATGCAGCAGCGTCACGTGGCACTGGGCAAAGGCCGGCAAGGACAGGAGAGTATGCACCATTTGCTCAGTGGGGCCGCTGCCATCGATGGCGGCAATGAGGTTCTCAAATCGAGGCATGGGATCCGTTCTCCGGGCCTTAGTTTGCCAAGACTCATCCTAGATCTGCCCCTGCGGATCCCTGTTACCGTAGGGGATATCCTGCAACATTTTGTTGGGTTTCAGTAACTTAGCCACACATAGCCGGTAAAGCCGCCGCCGGCATTGGTGTTGCGACCGGCCAGGAACTGAAACCCCCCCAAGCCCAGCGTTAACCCTCCCTCCAACCGCCAGTTGAGCTGGCCAGAAAGCTTGAGGTTGTCGTAGTCGGGATCCTGAACCGCCAAATCCCCGAACAACAAAGGCGCGCCGTTGCCCAACGCAAAATCCCCATCCAAAGCCAGGATGGCCTGCAGCTCAGGAGTCAGGTCTGCCCCGAAGGTCAGGTTGGCCTTGACCCGATCCCCGGGATAGCCCAGGTAGTCCCGGAACGTGAGGCAGGAGTCGAAAAAGGCGGGCAGGGATCCCAACTGGGTATTGGCCGCCGCCCCAACTTTGAGATCGTAGCCGAAAACACCGTACCCCAAGGGCAGGGGGATGTCTTGGGTGGCATATCCGGGCGGGATCAAGGCCGTTAGCTGAGCCGAGAAGAAGGGATCCCCGTTCCCCCAAGTATGGCGCAGGCCCAGTTCCAGATCCCGCAGGCCCTGGTTGCGCTGGGTAACGGTGTCAGCCCCGCTGGCAAAGCGATTTTCGATGAAAACGTAGCTGGTGTTGAGGTTGAGAGTGAGCTGATCGCTAAGGCCAGTCTCGGCGAAAAGGTTGAGGCGGGTTTCTCCGTACTCCGAAAGGGCCGGCTGCAGGCGTCCCCCCTGATCAAAGCGGGTGCGAGGCCGATAGACCTCCGGCTGCAGCGAAAAAAAAGTCTTGCCGGCACCGCGGGGAAAACCGCATCCTGCCCAGGCCGGCAGCTCCGGCGGCATTGCACTAACCACTAGACTCGCCAGCAGGCTTGCCCTTAGAAATCTCAGCTTCTCCATGGCAGGGATCCCGGCAGCTTCAGGGGGATTGTATCCCTAGGATCAAGATTTGGGCCAAGATCCGGGACAAAACCGGCTTTGGAACGACTGCTAACTATGAGGTGGCAGCCGGTAGGCCCACCTGTGCCCGGAATTGGCGAGCGGCGGTCAGCGCTCCGAAGGGATCCCCCTTATACAGGCCGTAGTGCATGAGAGAAAAGCGCCGCAGCCCCAGTTGAGACACTTCCTGCAGCCACTCCGGCTGGCTCATGAGCTGAAAGTCTGTATGGACGGTGTCGGCCCGTCCGCCGCTGGGGTGCTTGTCCTTAATCGATGGCTCGTAGTGGGCCAACATCAGGTTGGAGTGGATGGGGGAAAACAGGCGGCAACAGAGGCGGATCTGCTCCGGGTTACCGGGATCCGGGCCGTTCAACTCTGGATTAAACTCTCCGGGCCGCCGCTGGCGCATCGACTGGAAGGCGATCCCGTCCATTTGGCTCATAGTCTCGGCAAAGGGCTCCACCATGCTGCGGCCTGCCCCCTGGGAAGGGTCGTCAAAGGTGGCAATCCAGCCCCCCCAGCACAGGGCCACTTCGGCCTCTGGCAGCCGCTCTTTGATGGCCTGTCGGGCTTTGAGGACATTGCGCATCAGGGCTTGGTAGTAGAAAGCAGTGTCGGCGTTGTAGGTATCTGCTGGGATCCGCCAATAGGAAAACTCCGTGGCCAGGCTCCAATAGGTAGGGCGGCCCTGAGGATTGGCTTGGGCAATATAGCCCGCCAGCTCGGCCACGTCCTCCACAAATTGCGGGGAGATGTGATAGTCGCCGCAGGGGCGGTGGGTGTCGTCTTCCCAGGTGATGACATGCAGGGTATAGCCCCGCTCAAACCACTGCCGCAAGAGCCCAGCCTGGTGCCAGTTGCGCCAAAAGGAGAGATCTCCCTGGCGGTGATCAAAGCTGTTCAGCCAACCGCTCAGGAAATGGGGATCCCACCCCTGCGCCACTGCCGCCACCTGCGGATCCGACTCGATTTCCCAGAGGAAGCGACCGGGATCCTCGCCAATGCCCACCTGCCAGCGGGCCAGCAGCTCTGACAAGTTCATGCTTCCCGTCTCGGCATTTTCCGGGCTGCGACTCCCCTGCTGACTCAAAAACTCCTGGCCACAGCCGGCAACCCCATAGGCAGCCAGCAGCGCTCCGCCCGCTTGCAGCACCTGTCGCCGCTGCCAGGATCGTCTCCTTTTCATCTCCTCTCCTCCTGCGGTTCCTCTTGGTGTTGGCGAGCCCACAGCCGCACTTGGGGGGAGCTATAAACCTCCCTGAAGCCCGGCAGCCCCTCAAAATTGAGCTCAGGCCAAAATTGCAGGATGCGATCGGCGCTCCGCAAGGGATCCGCCAGCCCCGCTACCAAGAGGTAGTCCACCCTTTCCTGGGGATGCTGAAGGGCCAGGGCAAACTCGTACTGGTGAGGAGTAAGGAAAGAGCGGGGATCCCTTGCCCAAAAGATAGCCTCAAAGTGGATGTCGTCGTCCACCAGCACTTTTTGTCCGGGCAACAGGTGGCGATAGAGATACTGCCCAACCTGGCGCTTTTCCTGCCGCAGCCTCCGCCAGTCTTCTAGGGCTTGCCCAGCAGAGGTTACTTCATACAGGTTTTGGGCAGCTTCCAACTCGCCACTAAGGGGCACTAACCCTGCCACCAGCCGCTCCCAGAGATCCCGCTCCTCGGCCACCAGGGGCATGAAGAAACCCGGCTCTTGGCTCACCCCATAACCGGCAGTGAGGCAGTTCAACCCCAAGAGGGCAGTGATCAACAGGCGCTTAGCCCAGCCGGGGCCGGCTCCGCGACACAAGTAGGCGCCCATCAGCAAAGGCAGCGGCACCCAGAAAAGGCCAAAGCGGCTCAGCTCCCGCAAAAACAGCCCCTGCCCTAGAGAAGCCAGCAGGATGACCAGCGGCATCCCCCAGACCAGAGCCCATACCCAGCGACCCGGGCCTCGGCCCAGCAGGGATCCCAGCCCCAACAGCAGATAGGCAGGGGCCAGCACCGCCAGCCATTTCCCAGCCTCCAGCACCCCCCGCCAGCCACCCGCCTGCTGCAAGTCTTCCCGCAATTGCGGCAGCCGCAGACCGCTGCCCACCTGGTAGGTGAAAGCCCAGGGATCCCCTACCGACAGCCAATTCACATACAGCCAGCTCAGGATCAAGGCTAGGCTGACAAAGCCGGCCACCAACAGCGAGGCCCAGCGAAACCCCCAGACTTCTCGGCGAAAGGCCACCAGCAGCAGCATCCCCGCCCAGGGCAGCAGCCATCCGCTTTCCCAGCGCAGCACCATCAGGGGCCCCAGCGCCAGCCCAACGAGCAGCAGCCTCAGGGTAATAGGCAGCTCATCCCCTGCCGCCACTGACTTCCCCGCTGCTCGTTTCTCGTCAGCCAGGGGAAACAACAAGGCCATGTTTACCCCCAGCAAAAGCGAGGTGGCCGTCCAAGCGGGGCTGCGCAGCAGCATCAAGATCAAAGTCGGCTGCACCACCATCAACAAACCCCACAGCCAGCACCATCCCACCTCCACCGGCAAACGGCGTAACTGCCGCCACACCCAGCCCAGCAGCAAAGAGCCCAAGATGGTCTGCAGCAACAGCGGGGATCGTCCCAGAATGGCCGTAGCCAGCACCAGCAAGGGAGGAAAGGTGGTGCCCACAATGGGCAGGCGCGGATCCGGCCCCAAAACCGCCACGGATCCCTTGTAGCCGAGAAACTGCATCTCCAAGCTCACCCAGCCCCAGCCCTCCTTCAAACCCCACAGAAGGCTAGCCAGCAGCAGAAACAGGATCCCGGTAGACCCGAAGAGCTGCAAGAAAGCCCTGAGCCTGTTGAGAAACATGGGTTACTTCAGTAGCTTCAAGAATTTAGAATTAATTGGAGATTAATTGGAGGGTAACTGGTTAAATCGCCAATCGAGCCTCAAGAGCTATTTAGTGTTAATGAGAACATGTCTCAAGTAGGGCGTGGGGATGGGCTGACGTGTCTAGGCACTGGACACAGGGATAGACTAGCATTCCCTGTCTTGAGAGTCTTTTTCTACGAGTTTTGGCGTAGGCCAATTCAGCCATATTGTCGATGAGGAGGTCTCGGACGCTGAGAGAGAATGAGGGTGACTTTGCGAGGACATGATCTTATGTTGCAGGCTGTGCGGGACGTGAATGAAGCAGCAGTTCCAGCGCTTGAGCTGGTGCCCTCTCAAGCAGAGACCCGTCCCTGGGGATCCTTCTGGGTTTTGGATGAAGGCCCGATGTACAAGATCAAGCGCATCGAGGTGAAGCCTGGCCATCGGCTCAGCCTGCAGATGCACTACCACCGCAGCGAGCACTGGATCGTGGTCAGGGGCACAGCGAAGGTTACCCGTGGAGAAGAGGTGATGCTGCTGAGCTCCAACGAGTCCACCTACATTCCCCCCTGCACCAAGCACCGCCTGGAAAACCCCGGCACCCTTCCCTTGGTGTTGATCGAGGTGCAAAACGGGGAATATCTCGGGGAGGACGACATTGTGCGCTTTGAGGATGACTACGCCCGCCAGTAAAGGGATCCCCTGGGCATCCGAATCTACGGTTTGTGCGTAAAGACCCCCGAAAGCTTACAGATTTCTGCATGTTGGGCAAACTTGGGTCAGGTGGGCCAAGGGGCTTGCCTGCACTAGACAAGTGAGGGATAAGCAAGAGGGGGTCAAGGTGACGCAGAAGGCAAGGCAGTGGGCTTTGTGGGTTGCCGGTTTGCTTTGGTGTTGCGGGCCGACGGCTGTCCACGCAGCGGAAGTCATTTCTCTGCAAAGGCTGGGCTACGACCGCTCGGTGCTGCTGCAGGGATCCAACCCGCGCCTGGATGTTACTGTCCCTGCCCCCCTCAACGGCCTTGACCCCGAGGCCAGCTTTGTGCAGTTGCGCCTGGATCCCTCGTTGGTGCTCAAGCCCACGTCCACGGTGCGGGTGCTGATCAACGAGGAGCTAATGGGCCTTTTTCTGGTGCAAGATCTGCGGCAGGAGCCGGTGGTGCGGGTGCCCATCCCCAGCTTGGCCGCTGGCGAGCGCTTTATCACCTTGTCGGTGCAGCCTTTCCTGAGCATCAGCGACGATATTTGCGCCGACTTGAATACCGGCAATTTGCTGCTGACGGTAGGGCGGGACAGTTTCTTTGAGCTGGCGCCCCTCGTTCCTGATGCCACGGTGGCCGGTTTTCTGGGCCGGCTGTATCCTCAGGTTACTTTGGTAGTGCCGGCTGACCTCACTCCTGAAGCGGCGGAAGCAGCTCTGTGGCTGTACAGCCTCCTTTCTCACCTGTTTCCGCAAACGCCCATCCTGTGGAGCAACCGTCCGAAGCAGGGGGCACAGGTGATCTTAGAGCCGGCCAATTTCACCCCCCACTTGCAGCATCAAATTACCCCAGAGGGATCCCGCCTGCGAGTGGCCGCCCGTCGGGAAGCTATTCTTGCTCTCTATGAAGAATGGAAGCGGGCGGGGCTGGTCAGCCGCGGCATCCAGGTGACAAGGGTGGCGGATCTGGAGAGAGCGCTCAGGGCCAACCGCCTCAGCCTGCGAGAGCTGGGGATCGTGGATCCGCTGCTGCGGGGGTTTGGCAGCCAGTCTTTGGTCTTCAACTTCAACCTGTCCCAATTGGGGGGGCGGCCGCGGGATCTGGCGGCGCAACTAGACGTCATTATGAACCCGGTGGATGGCCGAGTGGGGGATCGCCTCACCGGCTACGTGTTCTTGAATGGCGTTCTGTTGCGCACCTACAACCTGACAGGCCGCACCCAGCTCAACGAAACTGTGACCCTGCCCACCCGCTTGCTGCGCCGCTTTAATCAACTGGAGCTGCGCTTTGACTATGGCGCCAGCCCCGGTAATTGCCAGGGATCCCTGACCCCGCTGACTTTGCAAGTGCGCTCGGATAGCTCTGGCTTTATCTGGAGCGGCTACCAAGCCCCCACTGGCGAGCTGCAGGAGATCCCGGCGGTGCTTCGAGGATCCGGCCAAGTGTGGGTAGGGGATCCCCAGTTGCTGCCGGCTGCCGCCTACCTGGTCGGTGCCCTCAGCCGGCTGGCTGCCCGACCCCTGCTGCCCACCCTTGAGGTTTTGCCCAAAGAGGAAGCCAACCTGGAGACGGGGAACTTTGCCTGGCAGGTGATCGTGGCTGGGCCAGATCAGGTGGAGCTTAATAGCCCCATCCGGTTGGGATCCCAGTTTGAAATCATCAATCCCCTCAACCAGCAGGTGGCCTTGGCCGCTCAGCCTCAAGAAAACCTCGGCCTTTTGCAGTACTTTCTCCTGAAAGGTAAGCCGAACCTTTGGCTTTCCTGGTGGGGATCTGACCCGGCTTTGGCAGAGCGCCTCAGCCGCGGCCTTGCCGATCCGCGCACCCGCCTGGCCAACCAGCTACAGGGAAACGTGCTCACCGCCTATGCCGCTGCCCCCGATCTCACCCAAGTACAGAGCTGGGATCTCACGCCGTCGGGCTATCGAGTGCGCTACCGCGGTCGCTTCAGTTGGCAGCTTTTGTTGTGGCAATACCGCTATTGGTTAGTGCTGCTGCTGGCCCTTTTGCTGGCAGTAGGAGCCTGGAATACCTACCAACGCTTGGCCCGCCGCCCTGAGTCGCCCACCCTTTCCTAGGGGGGTTGGCAGAGCATGACTCTAGTCAATAATAAGCTCAACTATACTGAAAATAATGTATAATATGTTCAGTACGGATTACTACCAGTTGATCTTTCTGTTTACTTTCGAGTCTGCCAACATGGTAGCCAAAGCAAAGCAGAAAATTGGTAGTAAGACGACACGGAAACTGCGCTTTGGGTATTCTACTCAAAGCTTTGCGGGATACCGCCATTCTGTTTGGAAACAAACAGAATGCTATCGCTGCATAGCTGAACAGTGATGTTCAGCAGTGTTCAGCGTAAATGTATCAGGACTTCCGGTTAAACCAGACTTGAGTCAAGCAAGGACTCCGTCCCACTTGCGCGAATAGGGTTTCCAGCCACGCTCCATGCTCCAGTCCCTCAAATCCTCGCTTTTGCGCACAGGCTACCTTACCCGGCAGCAATTGGCTGAGGCTGAGGAGTATCGCGAAGCAGCTAGTTGCTCCTTGCCTAGGGCTCTTTGGAGCTTGCGAGTCATGCACCCGGACAAGTTTGTCAACTTGTGTCGCCAGATTCTGGACCGGCCTAGGCTGAGAGACTGGCTGCTCAAGCACTCCCTAGATCCAGAGCTGCCTTGGCTGATTGAGCCTATTGATTTGGTGCCGGTGCGCTTTTTGCCCTGTGGCTGGCTCGACCCGCAAACTGTTGTGGTGGCCACAGAAGAGCCGGGCTTCCCCGCCATTTGGCAGTCTGTGAAACACCTGTGCCCGGAAGCAGAAAAACTCTGGGAGATCCCAGCCACTGAAAAGCAGATCCTGACGGTCATCCTTGAGCGCAAGCTGGCCGCCGAGCTGCTGGGCAGCCGTCTTACCTTAGAGCAGTGGCAGCAGGCTTTGGAGATCCGCCGCCGCACCGGCTCCAGCCTGGGGCAGGTGCTGACCCGGCTGAGCTACCTCTCCACCCCCGAGTATCTCAGCATCCTAGCCCATTTGCTGGGCTACCCCGCTGTCTCAGAACTAATGGGGACAGGGCTGCTCCACCGCGACGAGAGCCTGAGCCGGCAGTTTGATCCCGAGGTGATGATGCGCCACCTCTTCTACCCCTTGAGCTGGACGGATGAGCACACCCTTACAGTGATGGTCAATGACCCCCTGGACTGGGTGGTGGATGAGCTGCTCTACAGCTGGCGGCCAGGCTTGCGGATTGAAAAGGTGCTGGGCACCGAGCAGGATATCACGCAACTGCTCAGCCAAGACCAGGGATCCCGCTTCAGCCAAGAGGCGGTGTACAAGCTGATGGCCCGCCTGCCGGAGGAATCGGCCTCGCGGGTGTTTACTCCTTCTCAGATTGCAGTGGGCTACGGCCTGCTGCTGCTATTTCTATTGGGGTTGGCCACTGCTCCCTGGACGACTCTGACCATTTTGGTGCTGCTGATCAATCTTTTTTACGTCGCTTCGATCCTGTTCAAACTGCTGCTCAGCCTAGTGGGATCCGCCGATCGCTTCCACCAGATTACCGATGAGGAAGTAGCCGCTTTGGATGATCGCGACTTGCCTATCTACACCATCCTGGTGCCGGTCTACAAAGAGCCGGAAGTAATGCCGATTTTGATCAAGTCTCTCTCTAAGCTGGATTACCCCCACGAGCGGTTGGATGTGCTTATTCTGTTGGAGGAAAACGACCGAGACACCATTGAGGCAGCTCGAGCTGCCAAGCCCCCCCGCTACGTGCGCCTGCTGTTGGTGCCCGACAGCAAACCCAAGACCAAACCCAAAGCCTGCAACTACGGCCTGGCCTTTGCCCGTGGCGAATATCTCACCATCTACGACGCTGAAGACATTCCGGATCCAGACCAACTCAAAAAAGCAGTCATTGCCTTCCGAAAAGGGGATCCCAGCTTGGTCTGCGTCCAGGCTGCCCTCAACTACTTCAACCGCAGCGAGAACTTCCTCACCCGCATGTTCACCCTGGAGTATTCCTATTGGTTTGATTACCTTCTGCCGGGTTTGGAAACTCTCAGAATGCCGATCCCCTTGGGTGGCACCAGCAACCACTTTCGCACTGACCGCCTGCGGGAGCTGCAGGGATGGGATCCGTTCAACGTCACTGAAGACGCCGACTTGGGCATCCGCGCCAGCCAGCACGGCTATACGGTGGGGGTGATCAACTCCACCACTTATGAAGAGGCCAACTGTGCCGTTAAAAACTGGATCCGGCAGCGCTCCCGCTGGATCAAAGGCTACATGCAAACTTGGCTGGTCCACAACCGCAACCCCCTGCGCTCCTTGCGCAAGCTGGGCCTCAAAAACTGGCTATCCTACCAATTTTTTATCGGGGGCAGCTTCTTTACCTTTCTCACCAGCCCCATCATGTGGCTGCTGTTTATTTACTGGCTGCTCACCCGCGCCCATTGGCTGCAAAACCTATTTCCCAGTTGGCTGGTTTATCTGGGCTTGTTTAACCTCCTGGTGGGCAACGCCATTGGGATTTACCTGAACCTGGTCGCGGTCTTCCGCCGCGGTTACTACGATCTGGCTTTCTATGCTCTGCTCAACCCCATCTACTGGCAACTGCACTCTATGGCAGCTTACATGGCCCTGTGGCAGCTTTTCACCAAGCCCTTCTACTGGGAAAAGACCATCCACGGGCTGAGCAAGTTTACCCATGCCAAAGTCCAGGAAGCTGCTCATAAAGCAGCCTAGGCTACTGAATCGGTTTCCCAAGCAGTGGTGACGAAGTGAGGACAGCCAGCACCCTTCTAGAAGCTGTAGTCCGAGTCTACGATCACAGCACAACCACTGGGGTGGAGACAGCTAGCCATGATCACCTTGACGGAAAAGTTGCCCTCGTAGGGCGCCTGCACGATGGGGAAATCGTCCAACAGTTCATCTGCAGCCACCACCCGACCGCTGGCATCGTAAAGCACCAGATCCACATCGAAGCAATCCTGGTCGCACTGCGCCCAGATGTTTTCACCTCGGTAGAAGTAGCCTGTAACTACGGTCGATTGTCCATTAAGAAGCCACAAACTACGGCTCTGAGCCCAGGCGGCAGCGCCCCCGATAACTGTGGCCGCTCCTATTAAGCTTGCCACCAACCAGCCCCGCACCGAAGCCATAAGACTGCCCTCCCTACTGAAAAACGGAGATAGATTTTCTACAGGGATCCACCTCAACGCCCACACTCTAGCACCCAGATCCGTTTCTCCCGAATGATTCAGATCACGTTAAGGATCTTAAGAATCTCATGCTGAAAATCGCGAAAAAGAGTTACAAAAAAAGGGATCCCGAGTAGAGCAGGGATCCCTCAATTCTGACCAGAAATCCGGCGAAGCTCCCGCATCGGTCTGGCCGACTTCTCATTGCGGCAAATTCAGTTCCCCCCTTCGCCCTAAGGGATCCGTCAAAACACTGCCGGTAGGGCCTTTGATTTGAATGGTGCAGCGGCTGCCGGACACTTCAATAACGTTGTAGTTGGGCACCGCCAGCTCCAAAAAGCGCAAGTTGCCCGTCGTTACCCCTGGGATCCCGCTCACTTGCGGATTGGTCGGGTTCACCGGTGCCAAAAAGCCGTTCACAATCCGGTAATACAGGCGGCTGGCATTGGGGATCCCCAGTTGATTGCCCAGCTCGTCAATGCTCAGGGCCGTAACGCTCCGCCCGGTGGGGCCAGTCCACACTTCCCAGATGGGGTTGCTGCTGCCGGGGTTGACCTGTCCGATGAAGCCGGCATGGTTGTTGCCGGTCAAGAACACCACGTTGCGGATGTTGTTGCTCTCGATAAAGTCAATGACTTCCTGCCGCTCCAGCCAGTAGCCTTCCCAAACATCGTTGGAGCGGAAATAGGTCACCGTGATGGGAAACTCGCTGACGATGAACTTGTAGGTGGCGGTGGAGTTGCGCAGGCCGTTGAACAGCCACTGCTTCTGCGGATTGCCCAAGAGGGTACGGGGCGTGCGGCGCAGCAGGTTAAACAGGGCTTGTTCGGAGCCGGGTGGGCCGAAGAAAAGGGTTTCCTGTTCGGGCGTAAGACGAATGCCAGCCAGCTCCAAAAAGCGCTGCCGGGTCAGGCCGGGGGGCAAAATGGGCAAAATGGGGGTGACCGCCGCCAAATCCCGGTACTGGCGCAGATCCAGGATAAAGACTTCGGCATTGGCCCCGTAGCGGAAGCTGCGAAACAGCCGATCCCGGCTATCCACACCGGCCACATCTGTCAGGTTGGGGGTAATGGGGTTGTACTCAAAAAAAGCCTGGTAGCCCAGCACCTTGAGATCTTCCACATCGCGGGTTTGCCCGGTGGTGTCGTTCAGCTGAGTGGCCCGGCCACCGCGGGCCTTCTGGCCACTGTAGTTGTCAATCACCTCGTGATCGTCCCAGTTGACAACAAAGGAAGTCCGGCCAAACAGTTGCGCGAACTCCCGCCCGGCAT
Source organism: Thermostichus sp. OS-CIW-29 (assembly GCF_054058195.1). Taxonomy (NCBI): domain Bacteria; kingdom Bacillati; phylum Cyanobacteriota; class Cyanophyceae; order Thermostichales; family Thermostichaceae; genus Thermostichus; species Thermostichus sp. OS-CIW-29. Next base: position 66,325 of record NZ_JBSSAB010000009.1, on the reverse strand, counting down.
AGTTGGGATCCCGCTGATCCCGATAGAGGCTGCGGTAGAACTCCAGATTGCCGATGGGATCTAACCCCAGCCAGAAGCGATCGGCGTAGACGGTATCGCCGTTAAAGGAAATGAAATCGATATCGCCGCGGCTGACTTCTGCCAGCATGGCTGCCCCAATAGGAAAGGGAGGCTCGTTGGCACAACTGATGTGTAAGAAGCGAATGGGTCGTCCATCCCCAGGAGCTGGCAGGGTGCGAAACTGGCCTACAGGGCTGGTAAACCCCTCGCTGACAAACCGGTAGAAGTAGCGCTGCGCTGGCCTCAAGCCGGTGACGACGGCGCGGGCAATGTAGTCGCCTGGCTCAGTGCGGTAGTTGCGGCCCGCCACACGGCGAGCAGTAAGCGAAACTTGTTGCGAAATGGGGTTGAACTCGGAATTCTCAGCCACCTGCAACGTCACCGCAACCGTATCTGTCGCGCTGGCCGGGATCACCCGCGTGGAAAGCACCGCCCCTTCCGAGGTGGGATCCCCGGCAAATACCCCTTGGGGAAATCCAGGCTCTCCCAGGGGGGGAATCGAGGAACTGGAGGTGCCTCCACAGGCAGCCAGGGCGGCTGCCCCACCTCCAAACATCAGCAACTGCAGGAAAAAGCGACGGGAACGCAGGGAACTCATAGGGCCCACCTCAGGGACACAGGCAAATGTAAAGGGATCCGCAACAAAGGCCAATCGCCTTTTTAGTCAAGCACTTTTGCCCCCAAGCTGAGGTTGTGGGCAGGTGAAGGTTGGGTTAGGGTTGGTTTAACGGCTCTGACCCCTGCGCCCAGGTTCCCCACGGCCTTTTCACAGAGCTTGCTGAGAAGGCTAAAATTTCATTACAGTTTTTCCTGCTTTTGCCCCATTTTTGCGGTTTTGCGTTCCTTAGACTTCTTGTTGACCCTGCCGAAGGAGGGATCGTCGTGGCTACGGAGACTCTGGTCAAGCCTTCTGTAACCCCAAAGCACATGCCCATGTACCGGGTGTTGCTGCACAACGACGATGTCAACACCATGGAGTACGTGGTGCAGGTGCTGGTGAAGGTGATCCCGGCGATGATGCCGCCGCAAGCCACTGAGATCATGCTGGAAGCCCACCACAACGGCGTTGCTGTGGTGATCGTGGTGCCGCGGGAGCACGCGGAGTTTTACTGTGAGCAGTTGCGTCAGCACGGCCTCACCAGCTCCATTGAGCCGGAACGCTAAGCAGGAGCGGTTGGGGTGGGCCTGCTGATTGCAAAACTCAAGGCTTTGCCCTTGCCGCTGCGGCTGTTGCTGTTTTTGGGGATCCCCCTCCTAGCCTGGCTGCCGTGGGTCGGGCTGGGGGGGTGGTTTTTTCCGGAAGCGCGAGCCTACCTGTGGCTGCCCCTGTATGCCTTGCTGCTGGTCTGGCTGGGGCTGTGGGGATCTGGATTTGCTGCCTATGGGCTAGATAGCAGTTGGGCCTGTCGGGGCGGGATCCTCTGGGGCCTGGGGATCGGGGTCGGGGGGCTTTTCTTGCTTTTGGGCCTGGAGGGATCCCTGGGTTGGCTGAGTTGGAGGGCGGTAGGAGGGGGATCCCTGCTGGTCTATGGGTTGCTGGGGTTGCTTTTGGGCTTGGGGGTGGCGCTGGCGGAGGAGCTGTTTTTTCGCGGCTGGCTGCTGCAGGAGATGCTGCTGGACTACGGTTGCAGCACTGCGGTGTGGGGATCCAGCTTCCTGTTTGCTATGGCCCATTTCCTGAAGCCTTTGCCTGAGATTCTCGCCACCTGGCCGCAATTTCCCGGACTGTGGCTGATGGGGCTGCTGCTGGTGCAGGCGAGGGTCTGGAACCAAAACAAGCTGGGCTTAAGCCTGGGGCTGCACGCGGGTTGGGTATGGGGCATGGTCTGGGTCAACAACTTGGCCTGGATAGACTACACCGGCAGGGTGCCCGAGTGGCTGACCGGGATCGGCGGCAACCCCTTGGCCGGGCTGATGGGCTTGCTTTTTCTAGGAGGGACTTTCGCATTTCTCAACGGCCTGGCTCAAGCTGGCTGGCTACCGGCAGACCTGGAAAAGCGTTGATTGAGCTGATCGATAAAGAATAACCTACTCTCCCCAAGGCCCTTCCTCGTAGTAGGCGGTCACCTGCTCCTTGGGCGGCTGGGTAAGCAAGCTTACGCCAATTAACACCCCACTGCCGATCACCACTGCCGGGATTACGGGTAACCAGCCCCCTGTCCAAGCCCGCGGCAACAGACCCGACAGCCAACCTAAAGTCAGGCCACTGGAGACGAGGGCCCCGGCTACAGCCCCAGCGCGGGTAGCCCGCTTCCAGTACAGACCGGCTATCAGGATTGGGAACAGCATGGCATTTCCCTGAAAGCTCCAGGTGGCGATCTCCACAATCAGCCCCGGCGGGTTAAGGGCAATGGCAAAAGAGGCCAAACCGATCCCCAGCACCACCCAGCGTCCCAATTGTTCTTCTTGGTGGGGGGAAAGCTGGCGTCTAAAGAGGGTCACTACCAGATCCCGCGTTACCAACGAGCTGGCCGTAAGGAGCTGTGAGTCTGCCGTGGACATGAGGGCGGCCAGAGCTGCTGTAATCACCACCGCTGCCACACCGCCGGGCAGAGTTTGCAACATCAGGGGCATGATCTGGTCCGCTTTCTCCAGGCCGGGAAAAGCCAGGCGGCCCCAAACCCCAAGAAGAGCTGCCGGGAAAAAGACCAGCAGAATCAGCAGCGGCCAGACTACCATCAGGGTCTTGAAGGGATGAGCACTCCTGGCCATGTAAAAGCGCTGGAAAAATTGTGGGAAAAGGGGAGTGGCCATGAAAAACAGCAGTTGATTGCCGAGTAACCCTTGCCAGCTCCAGCGTCCTTGGGGGCCGGGCAAGCTCAGCCAGGGATCCAGTTCGCTACCCGCTTCTCTCCCTAGGGAGAAAGCCACTGCAACAAAGGCCACCCCCATCCCCAGAATCAAGATGATCCCCTGCACCACGTCCGTCCAGACCACCGCCTGGGATCCGCCAAAGAGCACATACCCCAAGATCACCAGCGCCACCACCACCGCCAAGGGCCAGTAGGGGATCCCCTCCCCCAACACCGCCGCCAGGGTGCGGGCTCCGCCAATGATCTGGATGCTGATGTAGGGGGCGGTAAACATCAGGGCGCTAAGGCAGTAGAGTAGAGCCAAAAGAGGGCTGTTGAAGCGGTGGCCGAAAAACTCGGAAGGGGTGATGAAGCCAAAGTGTTGGGCTGCTAGCCATACCCGGTAGCCCACCCACAAAAACAGCCCCGAAATGAGGGCGGTGGTCACCCCCACCCCCAGGAAGATCCCTAGGCCGTGGGTATAGGCATCTGCCGGCACCCCAATGAAGGTAAAGGCACTGAGCAGCGTCGCCAGCGTCGTCAAGGTTAGAGCCAGGGATCCCAGACCCCGCCCCGCCAAAAAGTAGCTAACCGGATCCCGACCGCTGTGGCGATAGCTCCAGAAGCCGATGGCTGCCAGCAGCAGCAAGTACACCCCCACCACACCCAGACTCAAAACCGTGTTACTCATCTCCGCCTCTCGGCCAGCAAACGCGCACAATGTAGAAGTTAAGAGGTACCAACAGCAGGACAGCCAATCCCGCCAGCCAATACCAGGCCGGGATCCCCAAAAACTGGGGCTGGGCCGAGCGGGATCCCACCCAGGTCAACAGCCACAGCAGGGGATAGGCCCCCCACACCCAAGCTTGGCGCATCCGCCCAAACCGCAGCTGCCTTGATCCTTGAAGGTTACCGGCGGGATCCAACCCTGACATCTACCCATCTCCTGCTTTTTTGCCAAGCGTTCCTTTTGCCAATCATTTAAGATACAGCCACTACTGCGCAGAGCTAAATTGTCTTTTCCCCTTTCCCCTTCAGATCCTGTTGGCAAGAGGGAGCCTTCCCGTGGGCCAGGCCATGAAGAACGGGAGCGGCCCTACTGGCTAGCTTGGGCCCGCATCAAAGGGATTGGCCCCCACCGGCTCAAGCGGCTGGCGGAGTTTTTTGGATCCCTGGAGCGGGCTTGGCAAGCGGATGCCCCGGCCCTGCGGCAGGTGGAAGGCATTGGCCCCACCCTGGCCCAGGCTATTGTCTCTGCCCGTCCTGGCCTTGATCCCGAGCAGATCCTGGAGGAAACCCTCAAAGCGGGGATCCCCTTCCTAACCCCTGCGGATCCTGGCTATCCGCCGCTGCTGTGGGAGCTGCCGGATCCGCCGCCTATTCTCTACGTCCTGGGAGAATGTCCTGACTGGCAGCAGCCGGCCATTGCCGTTGTCGGCACCCGCGCCCCTACGGCCTACGGTCGACAGTGGACCCAGAAAGTCAGCGCTGCCCTGGCGGAAGCTGGCTGTGTGGTGGTCTCGGGGCTGGCAACGGGGATCGACGGCATTGCCCACCAGGCCTGTCTGGATGCCGGCGGCAAGACGGTGGCCGTGGTGGGAACGGGGGTGGACAAAGTTTACCCAGCTCACCATCAAGCTCTCTACCGGCGCATCCTGGCCCAAGGGGCCATCCTCAGCGAATATCCCCCCGGCACGCCACCGGCCAAGGAGCATTTTCCCCAGCGCAACCGCATCATTGCCGGCCTCTGCCGCGCCACTCTGGTGATGGAAGCTCCTGAGACCTCTGGAGCGCTGATCACTGCTCACTTAGCCAACCACTACGGTCGGGAAGTCTATGCGTTGCCGGGGAATATCGACACGGCGGCGGCCCGTGGCTGTCTCCACCTCATCCGCAGTGGCGCGGGCATGATCCTGGGGATCGAGGAGCTGTTGAAAGACTTGGGCTTAGTTCAGGGATCCCCTGTGCTAAAGCAGCCCTCGTCCACTGGCCCCAGCGATCCCCAACAGCAACTGCTCTGGCAGCTGCTAGGGGAGGGCATCCTCAGCCTCGATGCCCTGGCCCAGGCTAGCCAGATGGATATTGCCACCCTTTCCAGTACCCTGCTGCTTATGGAATTGGAAGGCTGGCTGGTACAACTGCCGGGGATGCGCTACCAGCGGGCTCGCTGAGGCTGGATCCCTGCACTGCTTCTCCGATAGGAGCACGGCAAGTGGGATCCTCGTGGCGGGGATTGTTCACATGGGTGCTGACCGGATAAGCCACCATGGCCTCTGCCGGGTAGGGGCGAAGCAGGGGCAACAGCAGCTTGGGATCCTGCACCTGGGGATCCAGCCAGAGGTCGTAGTCGTTTTCCGTCAAAATCACGGGCATCCGCTCGTGAAAAAGCTGCATCAGGCGGTTGGCGGCAGTGTTGAGGATGGCACAGGTTTCCACCTGATACATTCACGCTGAACTCTCCTGAACATGGTTCAGGAAAGAAGCGATCGCATCCTGCCTATCTCTGTTCGCGTCAGCGGGACGGAGTCCAAACAGGAAGGCGGTATCCCGCAAAGCCCTGAGGAATACCCCCCGAGCGCTTTCCCCCTTCACTTCCCGGCAACCGTTGCGGTGGACTCAAGGATCAGGGGGAAACTTGGTCTACTATATCCCTCTCAATGACTTTTGCCAAACCGCCTAAAGCTCAGTAAATTCAGCAAAGTTCAGGGTTTTGGGGGTTAGAGGCATGCTCCACCCCCTCTGGACTGCGCCAGCGTTCCCAAATGCCGGCAAAGGCAAATACCGGTCGATCCACCAGGTGAAACCAGTAGGGTTGTCTGCCCTTCTTGGCCGTACCTGAGTCGGCCCACTCGTAGAAACCATCGGCCGGGATCAGGCAGCGACGACGGCGGAAAGCTTCGCGGAAAGAAGGCTTCTCGGCCACCGTTTCAGAACGAGCATTGATCAACCCGGCCTTGGCGGCTTGGCTCCAAGCGGGGATCAGGCCCCAGCGAAAATGGGTTGCCTTGCGCTGAAGGGATCCCGCCACCACTGCCAGCACCGGCTGAGAAGGAGCGATGTTATACCGGGGGACAGCTGCCCTTTCTTGGGCTGCCGCCGGCAAGCCGAAATGCTGCCTCAGCACTTCTGGCGCCACTCCCAGGCTAAACCGTCCACACATGCTTGTCCCCCAAATGACCCACCGACAGGATCCCCTAAACCTTGGTGGAAATGCCCAGCAGTTGCAAGATCCCGCGCAGGGGAATCTCCACCCACTCGGGGCGGTGGTTCAACTCATAGCCCAGCTCGTAAATGGCTTTTTCCAGCAGATAGGCGTCCAACAACACCTCTATCTCTTGCAGGCTGCGGGGCAAAAAAGCCGCTTGGGAAGCCACCTGCAGATATTCGGCCAAAAAGCCCGCGCAGACCCAGCGGTGCCAAAACTGGGCCCACCGCATCATGTCGGGGCAGTGGTCGGCGCAGACCAAGCCGCTCTCCAGCTGCTGGCGCAAAGCTGTGTGGACAGCATAGTGGAAGGATCGCAGCATCCCCGCCACATCCCGTAAGGGGCAACGCTTGAGACGCCGTTCGCCCAAAGAGCGGGCCGGCTCCCCTTCAAAGTCGATGATGACAAAGTCTTTGCCGGTAAACAGCACCTGGCCCAGGTGATAATCCCCGTGGCAGCGGGTACGCAGGGCGGTGATCTTCCGCTCCAGGATCAGGCGGAAGCGGCTCATGATTTCCCCTTCTTGGTCGCAAACAGCCCGAGCCAAGTTGGCCTCTGCTTCCGGCAGCTTGGGGAGCTGCTTATAAGGACTCCGTCCCGCTGACGCGAACAGCAGCGGAAACACCTGCCCCACCAAGTTGCGCATGGACTGGTAAACGGAGCGCTGGTACAGGCTGGAGAAAGGCTCTGGGGCAAAGTCTTTGTTCTCCGTATCGGCAGCCAGGGCGATGTGCAGCTCGGCGGTGCGCTTGGCCAAGATCCGCACCGATTCTAGGTAGCTGCCGATGGTGGCGTAGGCCAGCTCCGGCAAGGGCTGTTGGGAAAGCTCCAAGAAGGATCCCTGCGGCACGGGCACGGGATCCACCTCTTGGTAGTGAACCAGCACCGCCTCAAAAAATTGCCCCAGGCTGTCCAGGGTGTAGTGCCAGGCATCTCCCTCGTTGGGGATGTACTCCTGCAAAATGGCCAGGGTAATGGGCTGATCGGCGGGATCAAACCCACGGGCCCCGCGACGACGGCGATACTCCAGGGATCCCAGCAGCCGTGGCACGCGCACCTGGGGATGGTGCTCCAGCAGGTAGCGGCCTATCTCCAGCTCTGGGTTTACCCCCTCGGCCACCCGGTGGTAGAGCTTGAGGAGGTAGTGGTTGCCATAGACAACGGAGGTGTAGCTCTGCTCCGCCTTGAGGAGGCGGGGTTCCAGGTCATGCTCAAGGGCAGCAAAGCTAGTGGCCCAGAGCTCTCCCTGACGGTGACGCAGGCGGCCCTGCTGGGCAATTAGCTGCAGCAGCCGCAGCAAGAAGCTTTTGTCAGCCAGAGCGTTGAAAATTACTCCCGCCGGCCCTCCGGCCACTTGCACAGGGAGGATGACCGCCTGGGGCATCTCTAGGCGCAGGTGTACGGCTGCTTCTTGGGTGGCATAGCCCACAGGGAGAGAGTAGAGCTGCGTATCGCCCTCGATAAACTCGGCCTGGAGAAGCAAGATCTGGCTGCCCAGCAAGGACTCCTCTTCTCGGCGGCAGGGGATAGCCTGCAGGATATGGATCGCCTGGAGCTGGCGGTTTTGGGAGCCAAACCAACGACAGCGGTAGAGGTAGTCCGCCAAGACTGCCTCCAGCTGCTTTTGGCTTTCCCCTTGCAAGAGATTGTCCCAACTACCACTTTGAACAACCAGAGGACTACCACTTTGAACAACCAGAGGGACCAGGCGTTCCTGCTCCTCCGCTTTGCTGGGGCTGAGGTGGATGGTCTCCGTTTTGGGCTCAAGGGAAAACCAGTAAAAGGAATGGGGGCCTAGCGTTAGGAAATAGGGCAGTCGCCCAATAGGGGGAAACTCGGTGTGGCCAAAGATCTCCACCGGGATCAATCCTTCCCACGGCGATAGATCCAGCCCCACCCACTGGGCGTAGCGGGAGAGGTTGGCCACCACCAAGATGCGCTCATCGCCAAAGGCCCGCATAAAGGCAAGCACCTTGCGATTTTCCGGGTGGAGCAGCTCAAAGGAGCCGCGGCCAAAAGCTTGGAATCGCTTGCGCACGGCGATGAGCCGCTTCATGGTCCACCACAGGGAATGGGGGTTGTTTCGCTGCGCCTCCACATTGACAGCTTCGTAGTGGTACTCGGCGTCGATGACGATGGGCAGGTAGAGCTTCTGGGGGTTGGCCCGCGAAAAGCCCGCATTGCGGTCGGCGCTCCACTGCATGGGGGTGCGCACGCTGTTGCGATCCCCCAGGTAGATGTTGTCCCCCATGCCGATCTCGTCCCCGTAGTAGATGACCGGCGTGCCGGGCAGAGAAAACAGCAGGCTGTTCATCAGCTCGATGCGGCGGCGGCTGTTGCCCAGCAGGGGGGCCAAGCGGCGGCGGATCCCCAGGTTCACCCGCGCGTTGGGATCCTTGGCGTACACCTGGTACATGTAGTCCCGCTCCTCGTCAGTGACCATCTCCAGGGTGAGCTCGTCGTGGTTGCGCAGGAAGAGGGCCCACTGGCAGGTTTCAGGAATGGGAGGGGTTTGTTGCAGGATGTCAATGATGGGGAAGCGATCCTCCATCTGGATGGCCATAAACAGCCGTGGCATGAGGGGAAAGTGGAACTCCATGTGGCACTCGTCCCCATCGCCGAAGTAGGCCACAGCATCTTCTGGCCACTGGTTGGCCTCCGCCAGCAGCATGCGGCCAGGATACCTTTGGTCAATGTGTCGGCGCAGAGCCTTGAGAAAGGCATGGGTCTCCGGTAGGCTCTCGCAGGTGGTGCCCTCCCGCTCGTAGAGATAAGGCACCGCGTCCAGCCGCATGCCATCTACCCCCAAGCTCAGCCAAAAGTCCACCACCTCGAACATGGCTTTTTGTACGGCGGGGTTGTCGTAGTTGAGATCTGGCTGGTGGGAGTAAAAGCGGTGCCAGTAGTAGGCCTTGGCCGCTGAATCCCAGGTCCAGTTGGAGGCTTCAAAGTCTTGAAAGATAATGCGGGCCTCTTTGTACTTTTCGGGGGTATCGCTCCAAACGTAAAAGTCCCGCTCGGGGGTGCCGGGGGCAGCTCGTCTGGCCCGCTGAAACCAGGGGTGCTGATCCGAAGTGTGGTTGAGGATGAGCTCAATGATGACGCGGATCCCCCGCTTATGGGCAGCCTCCAGAAAGATCTTGAAGTCTTCTAGGGTGCCCAAGTCAGGGTGAACACTGGTAAAGTCAGAAACGTCGTAGCCGTCATCTTTTAAAGGCGAGGGGAAAAACGGCAGCAGCCAGACGGCTGTAATCCCCAGTTCTTGCAAGTAGTCCAGCTTTTCGGTCAGGCCCTGGAAGTCGCCCACGCCATCGCCGTCGCTGTCGAAAAAGGCCCGTGCCGGCAGCTCGTAGATGATTGCATCTTTGTACCAAAGGGGGTCGTGGGTGAGGGGGGAGATGAGGCTGCGCAGAGGGGCTCGGATCATCATGTCGGTCATGTCGGCAACAGAGACAGGATTGGGACACCTTGGCAACCCTAGCCGTTGAATGGGGATCCCCTCAATAGGCTACAGCCTTCTCTTGGGTGCCAGGGATCCCCAGGGTCAGTGCGGGCTTTCTCGGGCTCAGGCAATGCCACTCCGCTTCTGGGCTTCCTTGCGGGAGACGGCCACGTGGCGCAGGCCGGCCCGGAGCAGCTCCTGCTCGATCAAGGCAAAAAACCGCTGCCGATCCCCGCTTCTCACCACCGCCAAATGATGGGCTTCCGCCAAGGCGATGGGGTAGCCAAAGCCCTTGTGCACTTGGCTCAGCACCCCTGCCAGAGCCCGCTGCAGCAACTCCGCATCCTGGACCACCCAAGCGGGAAACTCCAGGCGAGCAATTTCGGCTTGGCCCAGGGATCCCTTGCCAACATTGAGGTAACAACAGTGGACGTGGTGTTCCCCGAAGGCGTCCAACACGCTGGCGCCGCTGCGCCAAAGGGGGCTGCGCTCTCCCGGCTGCAGCAGGGATCCCCAAAAGACGCGGTCTGCCAGGGGGGCGAAGGGATGGCAGGGAGGAGACTTCTCGCCGGGACAGTAGCGGTAGCAGTCACAGCCCAGGTACGGGCACAGCCCCAAGCGCAGGTAGTTGAGGGTTTCGCTGCTGCGGGAGGCGCTGATGTAACCCACGAGAGGAATGCGGGCCGCCCGCAACTGCTCCAAGGTCGCCAGAATGGGATCCAACCAGGGGCGCCGGGCCGACTGGGGCAGAGGCTCCAGTCCCCAAGGGATTAGGGATCCATCCAGGAGCGCCAGCGTGGTGCGGCGACGGGGCACCGACAGGGCCAAACGAGCCAGCTCCTCCAGTTCCGCTTGGGAGCGTCGTAAGGCCAGTATCTCTTCCAGCCCCAACGAGGACTCCGTGCCGCTGGTAGGATTGCGTTCACCTGGAGCGCGCTGCGGGCGAGAGTCTCGCCGGTTAAGGGGGGCCCTCGGCAACCCTTCTGCCCGCGGTTCCGAGAGAGGGGAGTCTGAGCGGTTTTGCTGGGCAAGGGGCCCATCTCCATACAGCAGCAGGGGCTGGCTGTCCAACAGCGGCCACTCCTGGGTGCCGTAGTGGAGAACCACGCGCCCAACATTGATCAGCGAGCAATAGGCAATCTCGTGGTGACTGGGCAAAATCTGGGATCCATCCGTGGCCACCACCGTGTGTCGCCCCTGCAGAGGTTCAACCTTGGGCAGGGATCCCCAAGCTTCCGGCGGCTCGGCGGGGCTGGCGCAAACAAACGACAGATGGGATCCCCACTCCACCCAGCGGGACTGCCAAACCTGCGGCTCCTGCTGCCAGCGCTCGAAAACTTGCCAGGCTTGGCGGAGGCGTTCTTGGCTGGCTTTCGACTCCTGTTGCAGGTGTCGGGTGAACGCAGGAATTTGCCCGCTCAGCTTAACCAGATCCAACATGATGGCCGCATCAGCCCTGCATGGCAATACGGCTGCCAGAAGCGGAAGAAGCCACATCTTGTCCTTCTGAGGAGTTGAGCAGCTCTTCCAGCGGAAACTCCCCGTAGACCTCGCTGCTGTTGTTGGGACTCTCCTGCAGGCGAACCCGATGCAACTGCACCCCCAGCTCCCGCAGGGGCAGAGTCAGCAGCCGCTGGATGTAGAGGGCGATGTTTTCGGCAGTAGGCACCACCTGGGCAAAGTAGGGAATGTCTTTGTTCAAAAAGGTGTGATCCAGCGGCTTCACCACCTGCTCCTCGATCAGCCGCTGCAGGGCCGCCAAGTCCACGATCATCCCCGTGCGCGGGTCGATGGATCCCTTGACGGTGATCTCCAGGCCGTAGTTGTGGCCGTGGCCGTGGGGACGGGCACAGAGGCCGTAGATGGCGCTGTTTTCTTCAAAACTCAGGTGATCCAGAGCCAAGCGGTGGGCGGCGCTGAAATGGGTGGCAACAGTCAAGTAGGCTTGCATGGCTTCTCCTCGGTATTCGGCCCAAAGCTCAGGATCTTCGTACAGACGGACGCTGGTTAGGGGCAAGGCATCGGCCAGGCGTTGCCAAATCACGTAAGCGATAAACTCGGTAGTGGGCAAGGTTTGGGCAAACTCCGGCCAAGCTTGATTTAGATAAGCAAAGTTGAGATCTTGAATCACCCGCTGCCGGATCACCTGCTTCACCTCCGAGAGGTTGAGCACCATCCCATAGTCATCCACCTCACCACTCATGCCCACCTCCAGCACATAGTTGTGGCCATGGCCGGGAAAACGGGCATTTGGGCCAAAGCGGGCTAAGTTCTCGGCTTCTGAGAGTTCGGGCAACCAGTACCGATGGCTGGCGGCAAATTGCGCACGGCGGTAGATTGTACAGATCCTGGACATGAGTGGAGAGGAGAGCATCTGCCGGGGGATCCACCCTTTAGCTTGACACACTCCCCGGCCCAGAGGGTGGAAATTCTCAGCGGCCCTCAGCCTACCCTCCCAGTGGTCTTGCCGTCATCTCTGTCCTGCGCCAGGTCAGGCACTTGCCCTGCCGACCGGGTCGGCCTGTGCATACCCTCATTTCCCAGAAAGCATTTCGAGCAAGGTTTTGGCGGCATTGTGTCCTGAGAGCCAAGCCCCCTCTACGCGCCCTCCGGCGCACCAATCGCCGGCACAAACCAAAGGCAATCCCTCAGCAGCGGAAACCGGCACACGGGTGCTCAAGCTGGCCAATCCCGTGGTTTCCAAAGGCAAAGCGTAGCGCCAACGGTGCACCTGCATCCATTGTGGCGAAGCCAACCAGGGATCCAGCCGTTGGGCTGCGTGGGCCAGCAATTCTCGACCGGCCTTTTCCAGCTCAGAGGGGCCGGCCTCCAAGTACAGAGATGACCACTCCGCCCCCCCATGCAAGACCACCACAGGCGGGAGCGGCTGCAGGCGCTTGCTGCTGTCCAGTCCCAGCCAGGCCAACATCGGATCCTCCAAGCACTTGATCCCCTTCCAAGGCGGCGTATGCTCAGAGTAGCCCGCCAAAACCGCAAGGCAGGGTTGATACTGGGCGGATTCCAGCAGAGGCAACAGGTTTTCAGCCGAAGGGATCCCTTCCCGGAGCAGGGGCAGCAACTGGGGGGCCGGAATTGTCGCCACCAGGGCAGCAGCCTCGTAGCATTGGCCGTTCTCCGCCCTCAATTGCCAGCTTGTTGCCAAAGGTTTGAGGCTGACCACACGAGTTTGGGTGTGTACCGACAGCGGGGCAGCCAAGTGTTTGGCCAGCATTGTCATGCCCTGGGGGCAGACATAGCGCGGTTTTTCATCGTTGGGATCCTCTGGGCGCAGCCCTTCTCGATCCAGCACATGCAGCGAGCGCGTCCATTCCGCCAGCAGCCCCAGGCCCAGCAGCTCCTTCACCCAGCGATAAAAGCCATCCGAATCGGCAGTCAGGTATTGAGCCCCATGATCCACTGGCACCGTTTGCCCAGCGTGCTCAACTCGACGGGTGGCCATGCGCCCGCCCAAGCCTGCCGATTTTTCCAGCACCAGAACCTGGAGCCCTGCCCGCAGCAGTTGCCTTGCACACACCAAGCCGGCCACTCCCGCCCCGATGACAATCACATCGGCGGATGTTGAGCGGGCTCTCTCGGAAGGGGTTACCGCTGCCTGGGTCTCCTCACCTAGCATACTGAGCCTGCCAGCTGTGACCGGATCCGCACGTTCAGCTCCCGCCTTTGCCGAAGGGGTTGTTGCCCTTCTCTCCGAAGAGCTTGGCTTCTCCCTTGATGGCAGCCTTGATGATGTTGTAGGCAGCCCAGGCAACCACCAAAACAATGGGCGACAGAACGATCAGCGGACGGAGATCAATGTCCATAGTTTTCATCCCCCCCTAACATAGATTGATTTACCGACTGCTTGGAACAAGAGCCTCCAGGGCTGGCCACCGCCAGAATCCCGATGGGGTGAAACCGTTTTCGACTCCGGATCCCGCATAAGCTGAGGTGCAACTCTGGAAAGATGGCTAAGTCCAGAATAAACCTAAATGGGGATCCCTACCGGACAGACTTTGCCCCATCTGGACTGCTGAGGCGGGAGCCAACAGGCCCACACTGAGAATTGCACCCCCCATCTGGCCCAGACCGAAGAAAACTGTCCCCAATCCCAGAGCCAAGGCCAACAGTCTCCGTGGCCAGTTCATGCCTAGAGTACTCCCTTCGAACTGGGGATCCCTTCTTGTCGGCGGGGATCCCGTTCTACGGCCATGCGCAGGGCGCGGGCAAACGCCTTAAAACTGGCCTCGACAATATGGTGGGCATTGAGGCCGGCAGCCTGGCGAATGTGCAAAGTGAGCTGGGCGTGGTTGACCACCGCCTGATAAAACTCCCGCACCAACTGGGTTTCGTAGCGGCCAATGCGCTCCGTGGGCAGCTCCAGGCCATAGCTGAGGTGAGGACGCCCGGAGAAATCCAGCACCACCTGCACCAAAGCTTCATCCAAAGGTGCCCAAAAATGGCCGAAGCGATGAATGCCACGCCGATCCTGCAGAGCCTGCGCCAGGGCTTGTCCCAGCGTGATGCCCACATCTTCGTTGGTGTGGTGATCGTCGATGTGCAGATCCCCTATGGCCTTGATCTGCAGGTCGATCAGCCCGTGGGTGCTGAGCTGGGCCAGCATGTGATCCAAAAAGGGGATCCCAGTATCGATCTCATGGCGCCCGCTGCCATCCAGGTTCAGATGAATTTGGACATCCGTTTCTCCAGTGCGACGGTGAACAGAGGCCGTTCTGGGCTGGAGCAGGCGCGAGGAGTCGAGGGCAGTCATGGGAAAAGTATCGAAGCAGGCGGGAAGTCCCAGCTCTAGGATCGCACAAGCCCGCCGCCATCGACACCTTCACCCATGCAGCAGGTGAGAATCCCTTCTCTGCCGGGGATCCTGATCCCAGCCCCCTGGACACGGGGATAGGTGGGCGCCACCCGCGCCACCCGGGGGTCAGCTAGCGCCCCAGCCCCCTGGACACGGGGATAGGTGTGACAGGGATCCCCTACAGGCAAGCCGGTGGGGCCGATCCTCTGCGCCCTCACCCCTTGGGAGAGGGGAGCTAGCAGGTTCAGCGGGATTTGAAATAGCCTATAAGACAGCTTCTCCCGAAATCGCTGTAGATTGCTGAAGGAAATTGTTGAAAAGGGGGTTGCCGTTTGCAGGATTGGCAGCAAATCCAACAGGCCCTCAAGCAACACTGGGGTTACGAGACGCTGCGCCCACCCCAGGATCAGGTGATCCGCGCTCTGCTGGACAAGCGCGACGCGCTGGTGGTGTTGCCGACGGGGTTTGGCAAATCCCTGTGCTTTCAGCTAGCAGCTCTGCTGCAAAGGGGGGTGATGCTGGTGGTTTCACCCCTAATCGCCCTCATGGAAGACCAAGTTCAGGATCTTTGGAAACGCAAGCTGCCGGCAGCCTGTCTCCACAGCGAACTGGATCCGGCCCTGCGCAAGCGGGTGTTGAAGGCCCTTGAGGAAAACCGACTGCGCCTGCTCTATTTGGGGCCGGAGACCCTATTCAGCCCCCCCGTTTGGCAACGGCTGCAACAGCCTCAGGTGCACATCAACGGCCTGATCGTGGATGAGGCCCATACGTTGGTGCATTGGGGGGGATCCTTCCGGCCCGACTACCGCCGTCTGGGATTGCTGCGCCCGGCTCTGGCCCCGGTGAAGTCCTCCTTTCCCATTGCCGCTTTTACCGCCACGGCTGACCCCCAAACCTGCAGCCGCCTCAGCCAAATCCTAGAGCTGCGGGATCCGGAGCACATTCGCGCCGATCCCCTGCGGGCCAACCTCTCCCTCAATGTGGCGATAGCCTGGAGCCCGGCGGATCGCCGTCGTCGTCTGCTGCGATTCCTGGGCGAGAATCCCGGGTCGGGTCTGGTCTATGTGCGCACCCGACGGGATGGGGAAGAGCTGGCCGAGTGGCTGGGCCGACAGAACTTGAAAACCGCCACCTACCATGGGGGACTGGAAGCGGGATCCCGCCGTCGGCTGGAACGGGCCTGGCTGCAGGGGGAACTGCGCTTTCTGGTCTGCACCAACGCCTTTGGCATGGGCATCAACAAGCCGGACGTGCGTTGGGTACTGCACTTTCATCCCCCGCCCAGCTTGATGGATTATTTGCAAGAGGTGGGGCGAGGTGGTCGGGATGGTGGCCCTTGTCGGGCCCTGATGCTGGTCTCGGAGCCGACGGGCATGCTGGATCCCAGCGATCGCCGGCGCCAAGCCTATTTCTATTCCCAGCAGGAGCGCCTTCAGGCCCGAGCACGCCACCTGCTCCAAACCCTACCCCAGCAGGGATCCTACGCCGACCTGCCGCCTGGAGAGGTACGGGTGGCCCTGGGTCTATTGCAGGAGATGGGCTGCCTGCACTGGCCGGATCCCTTTCACTTTCAGGTGTTACACCGCCGTTGGCAGCCTTTAAGACGAGAGGATCCCTGGCAAGGGATGGAAGCCCTCATCCACGCCCGCGGCTGTCGGTGGCAGGCGATCTTGCCCTATTTTGGCTACCCTGGGGAGCAGCCCGGCCTGCCCTGTGGCACCTGTGACCGTTGTCGGCTTTCTCGTTAGCCCTCAACAGCCCGCTGCGAGCCGCAACCGGCAGGAGTGGCTATCATGATCTGCGTTTCTGCAAAGGGAGCAGTTCCCCTTGCTGACGAACTTTCGGCTGTGCCTATGAGTGTTTCCGGATCTCCGCTCGAGGAACTTGACCGACCCTTGTCCCTAGCCCGGCAGGTGGCGCAACTGTTGGTGGTGCCGGTCTCGGCCCGTCTGGGATCCCAGTCTCCTCCCCGAGAGATCCTCAAACGGCTTATCCAGGAGGTGGGGATCGGGGGCATCTGGCTCACGGATGGCCACGTGGCCGAGGCCCTGCTGCTGATCGAGGAGGCCCAGTCTTGGGCGGCTCTGCCCCTTTTGGTGGCAGCCGAGGTCGGGCGGGGGCTGGCCCTGCAGGGGGCGACCCCTTTCCCCCATCCTCTAGGGTTGAGCCGCCTGGGGGCGGAAGCCGAGCGCTGGGCCGAGCAGTGGGGGCGGATCACGGCGCGGGAGGCGGCAGCCATCGGCATCAATTGGCTGCTCAACCCGGTGGCAGAGCCACTGGGGGAGCTGGCTTTGGCGGAGGATCCCCTATCTGCTTTGCAACTGGCGCGAGCTTTCGTGCGCGGATGTGAGCAAGCGGTTCCAGAAGGGATCCTGACCACGGCCAGCTCCTTTCCGGGCAAAGGGGGATTCAAGTCGGTTCAGGCCGGAGCGGAGCGGGTTCCAGCCGCCTTGGCGGGCCGTAGGCCGAAGGCAGCAGATATCCCTTGGTGTCCCCGTCTGAGCCTAACCCCAGCGCAGCTTCAAGAGGGGCCTTGGCTGCCCTTTCGAGGTTTGGTGGAGCAGGTGGGGGCGATCTTGGTTTCTCATGTGGTGCTGCCGGAGTGGGATGAGCGCTGGCCTATCACCCTGCTGCCGGGGCGGCTGACCCAACTGCTGCGCCAGGAATGGGGGTTTGGTGGGCTTATCGTCGTGGATAGCCTCGATCAAGGCTTTCTGGCAGAGCTGGCCGTTCGCGTTAGCGGGACGGAGTCCTTTCCCAACTCATTGGCCGTGCGGGCTTTCCAGGCCGGTGCCGACCTAATTTTGGCCCCCCCCGATCCAACGGCATCCTTGGCAGCCGTTTTGGAAGCGGTGCAACAGGGATCCCTCAGCGCAGCCCAGCTTGCCCAGTCGGTGACGCGGGTGCTGCGGGCCAAACAGCGACTCCTACCCGCCGCCTCAGCTCTCCTCCAACAGGTGTGGCCGGCCCTGGCAGAAACCGACTTCAGCGCCCTTGGCGGATGGATGGGAGCCAAGGATCCCACGGATCCAGCCCTCAACCGTGGCTCTCCCGCCGAGCAACTGAAGCCTTTGCTGTTGGGGGATCCCATCTCCAAGGACAAGGACTCCGTTCCGCGGACGCGAACGGCGTTGGGAAAGTTGTTCAACAGGCGCTCCCACCTGACCTCTGCTCTGCACAGAGCCGCACAGCTGGGATCCCTCTTGGCCGAGAAGGATATCGCCCCCTGTCAAGCGGCTATGGCCCGCGGTGGCGTGGAAGGAGGCCGGCCCCTCAGCCCGCCCGCAGAGCCCGGATGGTTGAACTGGATCTGGCAGGATCCCCCCTTGGGTGCTGCCGATGTGCAGTTGCAATCTCCCGCCCTGCATGTTCCGGCTGCCTTAGGCATGCTTCCTGTGCTCAGCGATGCTCTTACCCCCCTACCTTGGCTGGAAGCTGCCCTAAACAACGCCCCAGGATTCATCTTCCAAGGTTTCCTTCGGGATCCCTTGCCCAACTATGTGCTGGATTGGCTGCAACAGCATCGGGAGCGGGTGGCAGCGGTCGTCATTTATGGTAATTTATCTCTCTACCGCCGCCTGCAGGCGCACTTTCCATGGGCCAATGCCATCCACAGCCTCAACCGGGATCCCTGGGCCCAAGCGGAGGTGATGGGGCGGCTCTTTCCCAACCGTTCCCCCTCAGAGGGATCAAAGTCTCACGTGGCCCAGCCAACCATTAAGAAAAAGTAAATACCTTTACAGATTATTGGCAGGGAAAGGCTCCTGAGTTATCGTGTTGGTTGAAATGTAAAAGATTGAAACGGTTTCTCTCAGCGTTGTCTGTGCCTCCCTCCCTCTCAGACACTCCTCAATCCTGCAGCAGCCAGTCGTCAACTGGCAGTTGGGTTGAGTTTGAGCAAAAGCGACTTCAACCTCCATCCCAACAGCGTTTACAACCCTTCCTCAAATCCTTGCAGCGATTCTTTACAAGTGTCTGGGCTCAGAAAACTCGGCTGGGTCTTGCCCTCCTCGGCCTAGGGCTGGCGATATTGACCTGGGCTTGGCTAAGTGCTGAGGCTCGTCTGGATCCCTACACGGAAGCCGTCCTCAGCTTACAGGGGCAGGTTAGCCATGGTGCATCCTTGTTTGCCCTCAACTGTGCAGCCTGCCACGGAGAAGAAGCGGATGGGCGAGTGGGGCCCAGTCTGCGGGGGGTGAGCAGCCGCCGCTCGGATCGGTTTATTATTCAGCAGGTGACCGGTGGCAAAACGCCTCCCATGCCCCAGTTCCAGCCGGATCCTCAGGAGATGGCAGATCTGCTCAGCTACTTGAAAACCCTCTGAGGCCGTTTCATGGGCCTGGCCCAGCAGCTTGCTTGCTATGCTCTCTGGCTGGCCGCCGTATTTGCTTTTGCGGAATGGCTGCGCTCCCGGCAGGTGGACGGGGAATGGGTGCGCAAGGCCATTCACATTGGTGTGGGCAATATCATTTTGTTGGCTTGGGCTTTGCAAGTGCCTCGCTGGCTAGGGGTGGGATTCTCTCTGGTGTTTGCCGGCTTGGCGCTGCTCTCCTACCGGGTGGCCATCTTGCCCAGCTTGAATGGAGTCGGTCGCCGCAGCTTTGGCACCTGTTTCTACGCCGTCAGCATTGGCCTGCTGCTGTTTTGGTTTTGGCGTCCCCAGCGACAGGTCTTCGCGGTGATCGGCATATTGGTGATGACGTGGGCCGACGCCTTGGCAGGGTTAGTGGGCAAAACTTGGGGCAAACACCCCTACCAACTGGGATCCATTCAAAAAAGCTGGGAGGGATCCCTGACCATGTGGGCGGTGAGCAGCTTGGTGATCGCGGCTCTGCTGCTGGGGTACTTTGGCTTCTCCCCCCCTTTGCTGGCCATCAGCCTCTTGGTGGGGGGGATAACCATGGGGTTGGAGGTGTTCTCTTGGTGGGGGTTGGATAACCTGACCGTGCCCCTGGCCAGTGCCGGCCTCTGTTTTGTTCTGCTGCAGATCCTCAACTATTTGTAACGCTTGCTACGGAACGTTCCTCTCCGGTTCCCGGCGGTATAGTGTGGAAACAGCCCTTGCTTCTCTTCGCCATGGCTGCAAGTCCTGCGCTGGCCTCTTCTGCCCCTCCCTCTCCCGCCCATATCTGTCCCCTTGCCCAGGCCTGCAGCTACCTAGATTGGGCAGCTGGCGAGCTGAAACTGGATCCCGGCTGGGTGGCGATCCTCAGCTAGAAATTGCAGGAGCCCCACACTGTACCCGTAGGGTCGGTGTCGGGAGGAATGCTATAATAATACTGCGGACACCAGAAACGGTTGTTTAAGGCACTGGTAACGGTCGATTGGGGGTGCTGTAAACCACCCCAGAGGCTCGTGGTTGGCTTGCTAACTGCAGGGCTACTAAAAGCCCGCTCCGTACCGCCTAGCGGTTGGTGTCGGGTAGTTTACGACCTGGAAATGCGCCCTTATGGGCATTCCCTACGGTGGGGCCAAAGGGGGGATCCCCCTCGATCCCAAGCGTTATTCGGTCTCGGAGCTGGAGCGCATCACCCGACGTTACACCAGCGAGCTGATCAAGGATATCGGCCCTGCAGAGGACATTCCCGCTCCAGACATGGGAACTTCCGCCCGCGAGATGGCCTGGGTGATGGATACCTATTCCATGAATGTTGGGCATGCGGTGCCGGGAGTGGTGACGGGCAAACCTCTCTCGATTGGGGGATCCCGAGGGCGAGAACTGGCCACCGGACGGGGGGTGATGATCACGGTACGGGAAGCCTTGGCCCGACATGGTGGATCCCTGGCAGGGGCAACGGTGTTAATCCAAGGTTTTGGCAATGTGGGCGGGGCAGCGGCCAGCTTGCTGCATCAGGCAGGAGCCAAAATTGTGGCGGTTTCCGGCAGTTCTGGGGGCCTTTATAACCCCAAAGGACTGGATATCCCCGCCCTCAAAGCCCACATGAAGGAACAGGGAGGCCGCATGGCGGGCTTTCCGCAAGCTGAGCCCATTAGCAATGCCGACCTGCTGGTGCAAAAAGCGGATGTGTTGATCCCTGCCGCTCTGGAAAATCAAATTACCGAAGCCAATGCCCACCAAATTCAAGCCCGGATTGTGGCAGAAGCTGCCAACGGGCCAACCACCCTTGCCGCCGACCGGATTTTGGAATCGCGAGGGATCCAGGTATTGCCGGATATTCTGACCAATGCCGGTGGGGTAGTGGTGAGCTATCTGGAGTGGGTGCAGGGACTCTCTTACATCTTCTGGGATGAAGAGCGAGTTTATCAAGAAATGGAAGGTCTGATGGTACGTGCCTTTGAACGGGTGGTGCAGGAGGCAGAACGGCGGCAAGTGTCGCTGCGACTGGCTGCCTACACCCTGGGGGTAGGCCGAGTGGCCCAAGCCCTACAGGATCGCGGCCTTTACCCGTAGACGCTCCCCCACCTGGAGACCGGGAACTCTTGGCTCAACAAGCCTACTTGCCAAGGTTCGATTGCCCTTTTCTCAAGCCCGACGGTGTTCTTGCTCTTCCTGCTGCTGCCATTGCTTGAGCAGCTCTTTTGCCGCCTGCGGGGTAAAGTAGTCCAGCTCCATCAGCTTACGGTAGGTCAGAATTTGCCGCATCTCCAGGGGCATGTCTGCTTTTTGGTAGAAGTAGCGAATGCGATTGATGTTTTGCTCCATTTCTGTAAACTCTTGCTCCCGCTTGATCTGCCTTTCCTGCTTGAGCACTTCATGGGGAGCGGACAGGCGGCTGTAGTTAGGGATCCGTTGCGTGCCTGTGGTTTTGCTGGCAGCAGGCAGACGGTGGCCTCCGGTTTGTCGGCTGTTGGCCTTGTTGGAATTGAAGAAGAAAGAGAGCATCGGCAAACCTCACACAAACAGATAGACGGCCAGATAGACGGCGGCAGCTTAACGCCAAGTCAACAATATCAAGTTTAGGTGAAGAAGCCCGTGATCCCGATCCTTCTTGGAAAAACCCGTACTTCCGGCGCGGCGCTGTATCTCTCTGCTTTTCCCACCCCCGCGGATGGTCAAGGAAAAGCTGGGGTTTGGCCTCAAGCCAATCTATTCATGAGTCCAGCCTACCGTGTTTACACGGAAAATGACTGAGATCACGTCCGAGAGTACAAGGTATTTAAGTATCTTCACGTCCTTTTGTTCGGGATCCCTGTATCGGATGTACTTTCCCGCAGGCCGCTACAGGTGGGATTCATCTCCGCTCAGCAGCCAAGTGACCGATACCCCCAACGCCTTGGCAAAGGCCACCAGTTCCTTGTCAATGACGCGCCGTTTTCCCTTTTCCACCTGGCCAATTTTGACGTAGTCCAACTGCACACCGTACTTGGCCAAGCGACCCGCCAGTTGATCTTGGGTGAGTTGCAGCTTCTCCCGTACCCAGCGCACCCGCTCCCCAATCAAGTTGGCCGATGGATGGTGCCGGTCGTTAGACTCCATAGGAGCAGAAAGCCGTAAATATTCTTTTTCTTTTCCAGACTGAGGAAGTTGAGGGATCCTCACATGGTAGCCTGAGCTGGCAAGGTTCCCTTTTCCTGGGATCCCACCCGGCAGCCGTTGAGCTGACTGGCTCAGGAACAATCTTATCTCAAGGTCTAGATCGAAAATCGCTTACCGCTTTTTGGCGAGCGACCCCTTGCCTGCAAAGACTTGGCGGACGGGACCCCTGCTGTTCCCGCATCCAAGCGGAAAAATCTCCGGACAAAAAAGAGGGGCATGATCGATTTTCGCTCGCAGCAGCAGCAGAAACCTTTTTAGACTGGGAGATGAAGTTCTCTCCTCACCTGGCTGTGGTTTTTTCTCGTCCTCATCCTGAACACTCTGTCTCTTCGCCTCAGGAGTTCGACGATCTCTGGTTCGACCCCGAGTCTGCCCCTCAAGACGACCTCGCAGAAGTTGACTCAGAGCCAGGGGCCGGCGGATCCCGGTTGAATGAAGACCCTGTCGATCACTACCTGAATACCATCGGTCGCGTGCCCCGCATCGATCACGCTGAGGAAATCGAGTTGTCGCGCAAAATTCAGCAAAAGCTCCTCATCGACCAAGCCCGGCAGGAATGGCGGCAACAGCGGGGGGAGGATCCCAGTGACGAGGCTTTGGCCGAGGCCCTGCAGATTTCCGTATCCACCCTACGCTCCCGCATCCGACAAGGGGAGCAGGCTCAGCGCAAGCTGATCAACGCCAACCTGCGCCTGGTGGTCAGCGTTGCCAAGAAATACCTCAATCGGGGGGTGCCGTTTTTGGATCTGATCCAAGAGGGCAATATCGGGTTGATCCGGGCCACCGAAAAATTCAACGCCGAACGGGGGTTTCGCTTCAGCACCTACGCCCATTGGTGGATTCGCCAAGGCATTACCCGCTGCATTGCCAACCAAGCGCGGACGATTCGCCTGCCGGTACACATGGTCGACAAAGTACGCCTGCTCAAGCGCACCAACCGCGAGCTGATGAAGCTGCAGGGGAGGCGGCCCACCGAAGCGGAGCTGGCAGAAGCCTTGGGCATTAAAGTCAAGAAACTGCGCATGATCCAACAGGCTGCTGCTTTGCCCCTGTCGCTGGATGTGCCGGTCGGCCAGGAAGGAGAAAGCCGCCTTGGAGATTTGCTGCAAGATGAGCGGCAAGAGCAGCCCTTTCAAGGGATCCTCGTGCAATCGATGCAGCAGGATGTGCGTTCTGCCATGCAAACCCTGAAGCCGATTGAGAGGCAAGTGCTGGAGTTGCGCTATGGGTTAGACGGGCAACAGGCGAGAACCCTGCGGGAGGTGGGGGATCACTTCAACCTGACGCGGGAGCGGATTCGTCAGATCGAGCGGGATGCCCTGCGCAAGTTGCGGGTGGGATATTCTTCGCGGGCTTTGGCTCAGTACATTCGCTAGTGGCTACAGACCCACAGACCGATTTCCTGGCCAGCTTCTGCCCAGGGATAGCCTTTTTTCAATCTTCTTGGGTTGAACACCATAGCCCCTTGCAGCGGCGATGATAAGGATCCCTTATCCCCTGAGCCTATTGGGGCTGATGACCCCCCGGCTACCTCATCTTCACGACCAGAGCCAGTGGGAAGGACTTTGGCAGCTAACCTCTTTGGTCGTTGAGGAGTTGGCTGATCGGTTTCCTCTGGCGCTCAGGCATTGTAGTCATTCCAAACGAGATTGAGACACTCCCGCTGCCGCCCAAACGCTTCGCGCCGCTGCCGCGACCCCTCTCCCAGGGGGAAAAGGATTGGTCTGCTGGCTTGACTTCCCAGAGGTGCCTAGGATTCGGAACACCTGTGCGCCGAGAAAGAAATTCTTAAAAAGCCTTCGCCAGCCACAAAACCGCATTTAGGATTGGCTTCGAGGAATAGTCAGCGAGTAACCTGCGTCTTTGTTTCCAGATGGCCCGATACCAAGCCGGCTAGGCTTTTTCAGCCCAGCCTCTTTTTCAGTGCAGATGCTCGAGCCGTCAGCCCAGTCTTTGCTATGCCTTCAACTGCAATGGATTCTTCGATCTTTCATCAATCCCAACCTTCTTCCCAGCGGAATCCTGTGCTCTCAGACAAGCTTTCCCTGCGTATGGGACAAGCCCTACTGGGGTTAGCATTGGCCACTTGGCTGCTGATGGGGTTAGGCAGTGCCACCCGCGTCATGAATGCTGGGCTGTCCTGTCCAGATTGGCCCCTTTGCTACGGGGCAATTGTGCCCAGCCAGCAGATGAACCTACAAGTCTTTTTGGAATGGTTTCACCGCATGGTGGCTTCTGGGGTAGGCTTGGCTACGCTGGTTCTGATGGGGTTTGCTTGGCTGAAGCGTCAGGCATTGCCCACTTGGCTGCCCTGGGGTTTGAGCTGGGCTTTTGTTCTGGTCTTGACGCAAGGGATCCTGGGTGGGCTGACGGTCACGGAGCTGCTGCGCTTTGATATTGTGACGGCCCACTTGGGCACGGGCCTGCTGTTTTTTGCCACTTTGCTCACCCTGGGATTACTGATCTGGACAAGAGCCGGTTCTAAGGACTCCATCCTGCCGCTGCGACTGGGTGAAGGGCCATTTTCCGTCGGCTACTTGCCTTGGCTGGGCTTGGGGGCGGTGCTGCTGGTGTATGTCCAGAGCCTTCTGGGCGCCTTGGTGGCCTCCCAATGGGCTTTGCATCAATGCTTTGCTGCCGGCGAGCTGTGCTGGGTGATGAATAGCCACTTGCTGGGGGTTGCTCCGGCCACCCTTGGGGTGTTGGCGGTAGCGGTGGCCACCGGGCTGCGGCGCAAGCGGATCCCCCGCCTTCTCAAGTTCTTGGGCCATGGGTCTGTTGGCCTGCTGTTGGCCCAGGTGGGGATCGGTGTTTTGACCTATCATTACCGGCTGCAGGTAGAACCCCTAACGGTGGCCCATCAGATGATGGGGGCAGCTTTGCTGGCCTGTCTGCTGGGTTTTACGGTGCTGGCCTGGCGAATGCGAACCCAGGGGGAAGAAGGCCAGTGGATGGCCATGACCGCAGAAATGACCGGTGAGTGAATTTCATGCAAGATAGCGTTTTAGTCGACCGTCAGGCTTCCTACCAGAACCCGATGGGGGGGATCCCCTCTGAGCAGAGCCCATGTGCTCTGGGGTGCGAGCGCCAGGCGCTTGTCCAGGTTTTGCGCAGCTACAGCCAGTTGGTGAAGCCCAAGATCATCGCCCTCTTGCTGATGACGACGGCTGGGGCCATGTGGATGGCAGGCAACACCGACCCGTTCAGGTTTTTCATCACCCTTTTGGGGGGAGGAATGGCGGCGGCGGCAGCCAACGTCATCAACATGGTGTATGACACCGATATCGATCGGATGATGGAGCGAACCCGCCATCGTCCCCTGCCTTCCGGTCGAATCCGGGCGCGGGATGCTCTGATTTTTTCGGGGATCCTGGCTTTGGCTGCCTTTGGGTTGTTGGCCACGTTCACCAACCTGCTGGCTGCCGGTTTGGCCATGGTGGGGATCCTGGTGTATGTGGGGGTCTATACCCACTGGCTGAAGCGTTCCAGCACGCAAAATATTGTCATCGGTGGAGCGGCAGGAGCGATCCCACCTTTGGTGGGCTGGGCAGCAACCACAGGCGAGCTCAGCTGGGCCGCGTGGGTGATGTTCGCCATCATCTTTTTGTGGACTCCACCCCACTTCTGGGCTTTGGCCATTCTGAAGCGGGAAGACTATGCCCGTGCCGGGGTGCCGATGCTGCCGGTGGTAGCGGGCGAAAGACTCACTGCCGCACAGATTTTGCTCTACGCGCTGCTGATGGTTCCGGTCAGCCTGTTGCTGGTTTACCCCTTAGGGATGCTGGGATCCTTTTATCTGAGCGTCGCGGCGCTGCTGGGATCCCTCTTGGTTTGGAAGGCGGTGCAGTTGCTGCAGGATCCCTGCGACCGAGATCGGGCGGCCTCGCTCTTCACGTTTGCCAACCTGTATCTGCTGCTGTTGTGCGGGGCCATGGGTCTGGATAGGTGGTCGTTAACCCACATCCTCTGGAGCCAGGCCACTGCGTCCCTCCAAGGGATTTACACCACCCTCATAGCGCTGGCCAGCTGACTTGCGCGAATGGGGGATCCCTGGGTTGATAACCCCCGTTGGCCAGCCGGTTTTTCCTCAAAATTGCGGCCCATTCTCAGAGAGCATGACTCTAGTCAATAATAAGCTCAACTATACTGAAAATAATGTATAATATGTTCGGTACGGATTACTACCAGTTGATCTTTCTGTTTACTTTCGAGTCTGCCAACATGGTAGCCAAAGCAAAGCAGAAAATTGGTAGTAAGACGACACGGAAACTGCGCTTTGGGTATTCTACTCAAAGCTTTGCGGGATACCGCCATTCTGTTTGGACTCCGTCCCGCTAACGCGAATGGAAACAAACAGAATGCTATCGCTGCATAGTTGAACAGTGATGTTCAGCAGTGCTCAGCGTAAATGTATCAGTGACACTCCATACCGTGCAGGGTAGAATGAGCTAATCATTAGCCAACCAAGACACACCCGGCCATGACCAATGAGGAAATTGAGACGCGGTTTGTCCAGTTGGCCGAAGCTGTGACCAGGGTGGCCAATACAGTTGCCCAGGTTACCGATGCTCAGCTTGCCTTGCAGACCCTTTCAGGGCGTCTCGCCGAAGTCGTCCTGGAGTTAAGGCAGGAAGTGCGAGAATTGCGGCAGGAGCTGAGAGAATTGAGGCAGCGGCAGGCTGAATCGGATCAACGCTTTGAGGTTCTCCTTCAGGAAATCCGCTTCTTAATCCGCCGTCAGGGAGAGGGGCAACCATGACCGGGTTTGCCGCTATGCCTTGCCTGTTTCCCACGAGGCCACAGATTGCTGGGTCGAAGACATTGGATTGGAACGGAGCGATATCACCATCGGTGTGAATTGTGGGAAAGGCTGGGGATCCCTTGTTCCACTGCTGTTTTTTTGCTCCTGGTTCTTGCTGGCGAACCTTTGGCCTGTCAATTCGCCGGGGCTAACCGTCTTGGTGAGCTTCGCAGGTTCCAGGGTTGAAGAGTCCCAGAACCCTGGCCTGCCGGAAACTCTCCAGGCTTTGGATGCTGTTGGATCATAACCAACTCACAATCAATGGAGCTTAGCGGACTTGAACCGCTGACCCCTTCAATGCCATTGAAGTGCTCTACCAACTGAGCTAAAGCCCCAATCACTTGGCTTCGAGCGAGAATCCCGCTCAAGGATCCTACCCTCTACTCCAGCTTACACTGGCAACCTGCAGAAGATGCCTCAGCGGTAAAAAACGCTGGAACCTGATCGTAAATAAGTGGAGGATCCTTGTCAATAGCTTGGATGGCTCAACCGAGATGAGGAGTTTGCTTGGTTCTCAGCCTTTTGGTGTCAGACGTTGCGAGAAGCCCGCGGGGTGGTAGAACGGAGTCAGTGGCAATTGAGGGGCCTGTGACACAAGAAACTCAGCTTAACCGCATTTTGGCGGCTTCTTTGCTGGTCGTCTGCCTTATTGCGGCCATTGTCGGGGGCACGCGCCCTGCCCCAGAGCCTACCCGAGGCGGGGTTGGCCTAGAGGCTGCACGGGGGGCGGAGCGCATCGAGGTGGTCACCCTGGAAGGAACGATAGGCGGCCCAGGGGGTTCGACTTTGGTAGGCCTGCCCACTTCTCCTGTGGAACAGTTGCGGGAGGCAGCACGGGATCCCTCTGTCAAGGCTGTATTGCTGCGCATCAACAGTCCCGGCGGAGCTGTGGGATCCAGCCAGGAACTCTACCGCGCCGTAACCGCTCTACACGGAGCAGGCAAGCCGGTGATCGCTATCCTAGAAAACATTGCTGCCAGTGGGGGGTACTACGTGGCCAGCGCTGCCGACAAAATCTATGCCAACCCTGGCACCCTGACCGGCAGCATAGGGGTTATCATCAGCGGCCTCAGCTTTGGTAAGTTGCTGGAGAACTACGGCATAGAGCCGCAGACCTTCAAAACCGGCGAGTACAAAGACCTTCTCTCTCCTTTCCGCAGTGCCACTCCTCAAGAGCAGCGCCTTCTGCAAAACTTGGTGGAGGATACCCTCGAGCAGTTCATTCGCGATGTGGCCCAAGGACGCCAGCACTTGCCAGAAAAGGCAGATGAGGTGCTGGAGGCGGAGATGATCGCGCGACGGCAGAGCTTGGATGAAGACCGGGTGCGACAATTGGCCGATGGACGCATCTTCACCGGGGCGCAAGCTGTGGAGGTGGGCTTGGTGGATGCTTTGGGGGGGTACACGGAGGCGGTGGAGGATCTGCGGCGCATGACCGGGGATCCCTCTTTGTCACCGGCGGGTGAGGGAGAGGGCTTCCAACGAGTACTGCGACGCCTGTTAAGCCAAGGACTGTCCTCGCAAAGGCAAGCCGCTTGGCTGGGCCGGCTGTTGGAGAGCAACGAGGCTGTTGGGATCCCAGACGTGCCGTTGCTGTGGATGGCGCCGGAGTGGACTTTGCGCTAAACCTAAATCTAATCAGGACGGGTTTTGGGTGTGGGGGGTGAACGGTGAATCGAGAACCGGTCGCGCCGGCGGCGCAGGGCACTTTGAGAGCAGCTGCTCTGGGAGTGCAGGGCAATACTTGGAGAGAGGGATCCCAGAAGGCCAATTCCTTGGCGGAGCTGGATTGGGCCATCGACCTGGAGCTGTTGACCAGTCGGGCTTGGGTGGAAATTGACGCAGCCCAGCTGCGAGAAAACCTGCGGCTGTTGCAGAGGCGCCTAGGCTCAAACGTCGAGATCTGGGCGGTGGTGAAGGCCAATGCCTACGGGCATGGGGCGCAGTTGGTGGCTCCCGTGGCTGTTGCGGCTGGGGCCAAGGGGCTATGTGTGGCCACCCTGGCCGAAGGGATCGAGTTGCGGCAAACGGGGCTGCAGGCTCCGGTTCTGGTGTTGGGAGCTTTGAATACTTGGGCGGAGCTACAGCAGGCCATGGCAGCCCGGCTGGAGGTCAGCCTCACCTGCACAGACCAAATCCCGCTGATGCGCCAGGTAGCCCGTTGGGCCGGGCGACCCATCCCGGTGCATGTCAATGTGGATACGGGTATGACCCGTTTGGGGATCCCCTGGAAGGAAGCTGCAGCCGTGTGGGGGCAGATTTGTCGGATCCCGGAGCTGGAAGGCTGTAGCTTGTTTTCCCATCTGGCGACGGCGGACGAGCCCCATTCTCCGGTCATGGAACAGCAGCACGCCCGCTTTGCCCAGGTGGTGGAACAGATCCGTCAAGCCGGGGATCCCTTGCCGGCGCTGCATCTGGATAACTCAGCCGGTGCTTTAACCCATCTCCACTACTCCCGTGTGCGTTTGGGGTTGGTCCTCTATGGCCTGTCCCCTGCCCCTCACTTGCCGGTGCCAGGTCTGCAGCCAATTCTGCGGCTCAAGGCGCGGCTGTCCCACATCCAAACTGTGCCTGCTCAAACTGGCGTGAGCTATGGGCATCGCTACATCACCTCTCGCCCCAGTCGCATTGCCACTCTGGCCATCGGCTATGCGGATGGGATCCCACGGCGGCTTTCCGGCTGGCTGCGAGGATGGGTGCGCGGCGGCTTGATCCAACAGGTGGGCACAATCACGATGGATCAATGTATGTGGGATGTAACCGAGAGGCCGGATATCCAGGTGGGGGATGTGGTGGAGCTGCTGGGCCCCAATCTGGCAAATGCGGGTTTATCTGTGCAGGATTGGGCCGATCAGTTGGGTACTATTTCCTATGAGTTGCTGTGTGGACTTTCTGCCCGTCTGCCAAGAGTGTTGGTTAATTCTCTGGGTTTTGATGATGCCTGACACGACAGATTGGATTGCCTCAAGCACGGATAGGAGCGGGCCAGAGGCTGTTCGCGTCGGCAGCAGAGGGCTTGACTTGACGTGTCAACAGAGAGTAGAGCAGCATCGAAGGTAATCGAGGGCACTCCTGATCACTGAAAACAGTGACTTGGCGGCGGATTCGGTTCCCATTGGGAGGTAGCGATGGCGGAGCAACATAAGCCTCTGAAGAGCCTGGAAAATCAAATGGAACGGGCTGTTCTGGAGATGGTCAATGAAATCCTGCTGATGGAGAGTCAACAGCGCTACTGCTTCTGCGAGAAATTCTGTAACGATGCTGCCGCCCTGGCTTTGAACAACCTCCAGCCTCGATACGCCACCAGTTTTCACGGCTCTCTCCGAACTTTAGAAGCCATTCAAGCGGATCAGGAGTTGCAGAGGCTGATCCGGTTGGAGGTGGTGAAGGCCATGGACAAGGTGGCGGCCAATCCCCGTTGCCCAGAACCTGAATGTCCTTTGCTGCTGCGCGACGTCGAGGCGATAGAGTTAGAGCTGGCCCCTAGCGACAATTGAAGGAATGGCTCTGATGGAGCTGCGCTCCGCTAGCGCGAACGTTTCCCCTTCGCCAGTGGCCTTCCTCGGCCCTGCTGGAACCTACACAGAGTTAGCAGCTCTGCTGGCCTGCCCTGAGCAGCCTCACCTGCACAGCCAGGGATCCCACCCCTTAGTGCCTTATCCAACGATCAGCGCCTGTTTAGAAGCGGTAGCTGTCGGCCAGCAACAATGGGCGGTGGTGCCGGTGGAAAACTCCGTAGAGGGCGGGGTTTCGATGACCTTGGATGCCCTGTGGCAACTGGAGGGGCTAGGGATCCGGCAGGCGCTGATCCTGCCCATTCGCCATGCCCTCATCGGACGTGCCTCGCGGTTGGAGCAAATTGAGCAGGTCTACTCCCACCCGCAAGCTTTGGCCCAATGTCAGGCTTGGCTGAGATCCCATCTGCCCCAGGCCACTTTGATCCCAACCCGCTCGACCACCGAAGAATTGGATCGCCTGCAGGAGCAGCCCAGCGCCGCCGTCATCGCCTCAGAACGAGCTGCCACCCTCTACCAACTGCCGGTCTTGGCCTGCCCGATCAACGATCACCCCGACAATTGCACTCGCTTTTGGGTTATTGGCCGTGCGCCGCTCTCGCGTTCCGGTCAACAGGGTGAAACCTCTGCCGATCCTGCTTCTCCGGGGGGATCCCATACTTCCTTAGCCTTCAGCCTCCCCCACAACGTGCCGGGAGCGCTGCTGAAACCTCTGCAAGTGTTTGCGGAGCGAGGCCTGAATATGTCTCGCATTGAGTCGCGCCCCACCAAAAAATCGGCAGGGACGTATGTCTTTTTTGTCGATTTGGAGAACCCTATCGGCCAACCCTATTTGGATGCCGAGGTGGTTGCGGCGCTGGAATCAATTGCTGAAACCTTGAAGCTCTTCGGCAGCTACCCTGTGCATGACCTCTGCAAACAAGGGGATCTATCCCAAGTAGCAAAAGCCCTGCCCTCTGAGGGGAAAGCGCGTCCAGCGTAGCCAAGTCTTTCAAACCGTTGAATCCATCTGAGTCATCAGGCCCGAAAGCTGGGAGCGACACCCGATAGAGTCATTTCAGGTTAGGGTGAGACGCCTGGGCTGCTGATCGCGCCAGCGGGACGGAGTCCTTGAAAAGCCTTCTGGATCAGTGCATGCAACATTTTGGGTTTGAGTTCAGTGTCCCAGTTTAAATCCAAATGACCGTAGCTTGGAACCAGGACTGCTGTCCCGAGCACTGGGGCAGACCAGGATCACTTCACAGAGCTCGATAACCTTGCCAGGCTTGCCAAAAAATGTAAAGAGAAAGAATGGCCAGGAAGCCCCGAAACAACAGACTGACGGTTTCATCGGGCAATTTGGGCAGGGTGCGTGTGCTAATCTGTACACCGATTAACCCCCCTGTGCCCAAGATTAAACCTGGGATCCAGAGCACATTCTGGTGGATGGTGCCGTCCCCGAACCCCAGGCCATTCCAGATCCAATCGCTGAGGCCCGCATGGCTGGCAGTGGCAGCAACTGCTGTGATCACAATGGCCCCCAGACTGGTCTGAATCGCCACTTTGATTGTCTCTTTCAGCAGCAGGATCTGCATTGGCACCAGGATCACCCCACCGCCGATGCCAAACAGCCCGGCCAACAAACCGGCAGTGCCGCCGGTCAGGGCGCGGGCTAACCAGGGAGACATCTGCCCTGAGGACTCCGTTCCGCTGAGGTGCTCGGCACCGCTGACGTCAGCCCCCAATTCTTGGGCCTGGATAACCACCTTTTTGTTGAGTTGCACCAGGTAAGTGTTGGCCAGCAGCAACACTCCAAACGCTGCCAACAGCAGATAGCTGGGAAGGCGACTGGCGATAATTGCTCCTACTTGAGCCGTAAGCAACGCTGGGATCCCCAGCAGGATCACCCGTTTCAAATCAAGCATGCCCATCCGCCAGTTTTGGATGCTGCCCGCAATCGAGGTCATAACAATGGAAAGATTGCTGGTGGCTGCAGCTTGAACCGGTGGGATCCCCAAGCTGACCTGTAAGGGCACCAGGATCACGCCACCGCCAATGCCCAGCACCCCGGCCAGGATCCCTGCCACCAGGCCGCCAATTGCCAAGGCCAACTCCATCCCCTACCACTCCCCACCGCTGCTCTATCTTGCTGGCCAAAAAGCCGACATCATCGTAACATTCTCCAGTCCTGGCAAGACTAGCAGGGATACATCGGTCGAGAAGCCTTGGGTGTGGGGTTGAAAAGAGGCGCATCATAATAATGTTGGACAGTAAATATTGGACAGTCGTACCGCCTTGGTGCAGATCGCGCCAGCATGTCAACTTCATCCATAGGCAAGGAAGCCTTCATGGTTGCCATCCATCCGGCAAATGATCTGGGTGCTCTGAAAAATCTAGGTTCCACGGCAAGAGGATCCCAGCCTGCTTGGTGGCCTCCATCTGGGCGGCAACAGGGAACTGTGGCCCCTCTGCAACCTCTGGGGCTGGTTGCTTTGGAAGGTTTGGCCACCTGGGGAGATCGCCTGTTGGGCTTGGATCGGGTGAGGGGCTATTTGGTGGAAATTCAAGAGCACAACACCCTGCTGCTCAATCCCCATCATGTCCATTCTTTCCAAGGCGCTTACGGTTTGTGGGTAGAGTCAGAAGGGGATCAAGCGTGGATTTGGCTCAGTCGGGAGCAAGAGGGGCAAATCTTGCGCATTCCCATGTCCGCTCTGCAGCAACCGGGATCCCTGGAAGCCTTTCCAGTGTGTAGGTGCCCCTACCCTATCGAAGGGATCGCCCTCTGGAGCGATCCCCACACGGGAAACCGCTACCTCTATGCCACCTGCTACCGACGGGGAAAAATCCTGCAACTGGATCCCAGCCGTGGTCTCATCGTGCAGGAGATGCCTGCCCCTGGGGTTGGCCGAGAACAGATTGCGGTGCAGGGAGACTACCTCTGGGTGAGCGATCGGGTGGAAGAGACGATCTATGTGCTGGAGCGCCAGACCGGGCGAGAACTGGCCCGTATCCTCACCCCTTCTCCTGGGCCAACAGGCTTGGCCCATTGGCGGGGGCAACTCTGGGTGGCCTATGCCCACGAAGAAGCCTACATCCACGACAACCCCAACGCTCCAGATCCCTTGTCGGTGGCCCTGCGCGACAAAACCTGGGTGGCTCCCCTGCGCCTGCGGCCTTTGGATCCCCCTAGCTCCCCCGACCCCTCTGGCGGCAGTGGAACCGAGGCCGAGGATTCCCCCATTGCCTGTCCGGTAGTTTTTCAGCCCCAGTGTCTGGGGGAACGCGCCACCTACACCCTCTCCCACGGCTATCGGGTGGAGCTGACCTATGTGGAAGAAATTGCCCAAGAAGAGCCGCGCTTCCTGCCCGATTTGGTCTGGCGAATTGCCTTGCCCTGCAACAGCCTTCGCCAACGGGTGCGCAGCCTGCACTGGGTAGGTCTGCCGTTTGAAGTGGAAGAGCAATCTGGCCAACAGGTGGCGGTGTTTTCGCTGGGATCCCTGGGGGCCCATGAGGTGCGCTTGTTTGGCTGGCGGGCGGTGCTGGATCTCTACAGTATCAAGTACTGCATCGATCCACTGGATGTAGAGGCTGCCGTTTTGCCCAGGGAGCTGCGGGATCGCTACTTGGTGGACGATGACTACCTGGCCATGGACACCTCGATTGTCCGAGAGGCAGCGCGGCTGGCCGTTGGCAGCGAGACCAACTTGCTGCGCAAAATGCTCAATATCCGGGCCTATGTTTACGACAAGCTCTCCTACCGGGTCACCTCTCGCATCGATCCGCCGGATGAGGTTTTGCGGCGTGGCTCCGGTTCTTGTGGCGAATATGTGGGGGTGCTGTTGGCTTTGGCCCGCCTCAATGGAATCCCTTGCCGCACGGTGGGGCGCTACAAATGTCCTCCCCATCCAGAACTGAAAGGGATCCCGCTGTTTCCCCAGTACAACCACGTGTGGATTGAGTTTTATCTGCCCGGCTGGGGTTGGGTGCCGATGGAGTCGAACCCCGACGATCGGGGGGAGCGCCCCTATTCGCAGCGCTACTTCATGGGCTTGCCCTGGACCCATGCCGAGATCGCCAAAGGGATCCCTTTCGAGACGATCAACACCGACCAAGCCTCAATTGGGGAGCTGGCCATTAACCATGTGCAGTTTCGCATCTTAGAAGAAATTTGAAAGGCGAATAGAGTGAGAAAACGGCCCTGAGATTGGCCAACACTGCTCCGGGAGTGATTTTTGCCGAAGATAACAATGTGGCTCCTGATGTGGTGTGGGTAAGCCGCTCTCGACTGAGAACAGCGTTAGCTTATGGGGGTGTGGGGGTAGCTAAGCCCTGCACTGTACCCGTAGGGTCAGTGCCGGGATACAGATACCCCCACATGGTGTATGATGGGAGCAGTTGCACAAAACGGCTTTTGCCGGAATCTGGTGCAACTACGCGGTGGGACATCCCGTGTCTGCTCGCTGAGGGTTCTTGCGAAAGCTCCCCGATGAAGCGAGAAGCCCACGCTGTACCCGTAGGGTCAGCGATGGGAGTATGTCACGGGCGGATGGCAAACTCCACAGTGCCCCAGAATCGGCGGTAGGAGTGCTGAGCCCTGGAGCTCGCAATATTGGCCAAGATAAGCAAACTAAGCTCAAGCTTTACAGTCGGCTTGGGCTACAGGAGTATTGAGTGGTGGACTGGCAACAGCAACAAATAGAGCTGCACTCCGCGGGCGCGAATGTTGCTTTTTCTTCCCCAGCCTGATGCTGGAATGGCTATGGGCCAACAACAGGGCTCTGCCCCCATCTGGGGCTTGCGTTAAAGACTAGGATAGGAGACTACGGCGGGGCTTGGCTTCGCTCCAGGCACATCCATCCAAAGCAATCCGCTCTACCTCCGAGGCCAGCCTCAAAGCTTTCAGGGCCTGCTCCCCACCTACGGAAGGTTGGTTGCCTCCCCGCACGCAGTTGATGAAGTGCTCCAGTTCGGCATGCAGCTTGTCGATATTGTCGGTGTGGACTTTCTCAATCAAACAATCCCGCTGGTAGGGCATTTGGCCGTAGTCGCTGGTGCTGCCGACGGATCCCTGGCGGTACACCGAGATCTCATTGTGTAGAAAATCTGCTTCTACCAAGGCATTCTTGCAGTGGACGGCAATTTTGCGCACCTTGCGGTGGGTGACCTTGCTGGCGGTGAGGGTGGCGATGGCACCGTTGGCAAAAGTGAGAGTAGCCGTGACGTAGTCCAGGTAGCCCAGCTTGGAGATGCGGTTGCCGCTGGCGGTAATCTGGGTCACGGGAGATGGGATCAGCTCCAGCAACAGATCGATGTCGTGGATCATCAAGTCGAATACCACCGACACATCGCTGGCGCGGTCGGAATAGGGGCTGAGACGGTGAGCCTCGAAAGCCAGAGGTTCTTCACTTTGCAAGACTTGGCCCAGCTTTTGGAAAACAGGGCTGAAGCGCTCGATGTGCCCCACCTGCAAAATACAATTGCAATCGGCAGCTCGGTTCACCAGCGATTCTGCTTCGCTGATGCTGGCAGCGATGGGCTTTTCGATCAGCACATGTACCCCGGCCTCCAGGCAGGCCATACCCACCTCATGGTGCAGAACCGTCGGCACGGCAATGGCCACGGCAGCTACGTGGGGCAGCAGATCGCGGTAGTCCTCATAAAAATGAACGCGGTGGCGGCTGGCCACATCCAATCCCCGTTCCACGTTGATATCCGCTACCCCCACGACCCGCACATCCTTCATCAGGCTGAAAACGCGGGTGTGGTGCTGGCCCATGTTGCCTACCCCGATCACCCCAACCGGGACAGCTTGCTCTGAATAAGCCAGTGGACGGCGGGGAGAGTTGGCAGAACTCGGGCAAGATCGGGCCATGACGTTTCCACTACCTCCACCACAAGGGTTTCGCGAACCTCGCTCCATCTTTCGGTAACGGAGCGCCGCATTTCACGAAACAAACTTCACAAAGCTTACCATGCCTCCCTTAGATCCAGTTCAAGCCGGGGATGGGCGGCAGGTACAGCGGGGGCTGTTGGCAGGATTGGGGGCTGAAACAGAACAGCGGCACCGGGCTAGAGCGAAACCACATGCGGGCGTAGAATCCGCTTGGACTGAGGGGCAGGCCAAGCCAAACGGGGAAAAAGAAGACAAAGGACGCCAAAACCAAGGCCACCGCCGTGATGCTCGCCCCGCGCCAAAAGCGGCGATAGCTCTGCCAGCCCAGCAGCACCAACCAAGCCAGGGCTAGGGTGCTAAACGCCAGGGCGCTCATGTAGTGGTAGATAAAAACGCAGCGGCTGACCCTAAACCAAGGCAGGTAATTGGCCGCATAGCCGATCAAAATGAAGGCTTCGAGACCGTGAAAGTGGCGGATCCCTCGCCAGACGAGCACCAAGATGGATCCCGTGCCCAGCCACCACAGCCAAGGATTGCCCAAGCCATGAACAGCTTGCCAGAGGTTGCCCTGACTGCTGAAGTAGTAGGCCACGGGGCGGCCCAGGATCGGCCAGGACCAAGCTCCTGCCGAGGCCAAGGGGGTGGTCAGCCAAGGACGCAAAGCCGGGAACCAAGCCACCAGGGATCGCAAGCTGGTGGAGCAGTAGGGGTGAACAGGCGTCTCTTCGTTCACCACCAGGTGGGCCGCCATGTGTCCGCCGTAGATGGATTGGTTGATGAGTACCAGGGATCGGAAATAATTCTGGATGCCCGTCCAGCTCCAATCCAGAGTTAGTCCCTGTTGGGGATTCAGCTGCAGGTGCGGGATCCACTGAATGGCATAAAAGGCCAGCGGAGCGAGGACGAAGCAGAACGCATAGTGCCACCAGCGCAGATGACGAATCTGGCTCAAAATGCCCAACCGTGGGATCCACTGCGGGCGCAGCCAGACCACCCCCCAGACGAGGATCCCCAACAGAGCAAACATGAAGGTAAACCAGAGGCCATTCCACTTCACCGAAGCTGCCGCCCCCAACAGGATCCCGGAGCAAGCAAAGTGAGCAGCCCGTCGCCAACCTTGGTCTTCTAGACCTCTCAGCAACAGAATGGTCGCTGCCAGCCCAAAGGCTACCAGATACACGTTGATCAGGCCAAAGCGGGATTCCACCAGAAACACCCCATCGGTCAGCAGCAAAACCCCGCTCAACAGAGCAAAGCCCACGTGGTAGGTGAGGCGGTAGGCTAAACCGGTCAGCAACAGAGGGATCAGGGATCCGCAAAAAGCAGTGGCGAAGCGGAATCCCCACTCGTTGCGGCCAAACACCTGAATGCTAAGGGCAATGAAGTACTTGCCCAAGGGGGGATGCACATCGTAAAAAGGCTTGCCATCCAGGTAGTTCTGGGCAAACTCCGGGAAGTACACCTCATCGAACACAGGTGCCGGGAACTCGTCCAGCCGCCACAGGCGCAACCCCAGACCCACCAGAAAGATCCCCAGCGCTCCCCATACCAGCCACTGTCGGGATCCCACAGCACTGTGCGGGGATCCGAGGATGGGCACAGCTAGCAGCAAGCTGCCCTGAGACCGCTCCGGCCCGGGGTCAATGGGGGTTGGCTCTCCAGTCATGGATAGGGCACTCTCAACACTCCGGCGAGGATCCCTAGGGATCCCCAGTGTTACTTTAGCCGACCGTGAAAGCCTAAGCGATTCCAAAGCAAACCACTGCTAGACTGTAGAATTGAATACAAAGTTGGCCAACTTCTGGCCAGTACCCTGTCTGCGCTGGCGCTCCTGAGAGCGGGCGTTCGACATCCGGTCATCTCAGTGGGGAGGAGACACCGTGGCGACTGGTGGATATGCGTTGGTGGACAGCCTGCACCGGCATGGGGTGCAACACATCTTTGGCTATCCGGGGGGAGCCATCCTCCCCATCTACGACGAGCTGTACAAAGCCGAGTCTCAGGGGCTGCTCAAACATTACCTGGTACGCCACGAACAAGCGGCTGCCCACGCCGCCGACGGATATGCTCGCGCCACCGGCAAGGTGGGGGTGTGTTTTGCTACCTCTGGCCCAGGGGCGACCAACCTGGTGACGGGCATCGCCAACGCCATGATGGACTCTGTACCCATGGTGGTCATCACCGGGCAGGTGCCCCGCCATTTGATCGGCACCGACGGCTTTCAGGAGACCGACATCTTTGGCATCACCCTGCCCATCGTCAAGCACTCCTACGTGGTGCGGGATCCGCGCCAAATGGCTCGGATCGTGGCCGAGGCTTTTCACATTGCTGGCACCGGGCGACCGGGGCCGGTGCTGATCGACATTCCCAAAGATGTGGGGCTGGAAGAGTTCGACTACCAGCCGGTTAGCGAAGTCAACATCCCCGGCTACCGGCCCACGGTGCGGGGGAACCCGCGCCAGATCCACGCGGCGGCCAAGCTGATCCTGCAGGCCAAGCGGCCCCTGCTCTACGTGGGGGGCGGGGCCATCATCTCGGGTGCCCATGCCGAGATTGCCGAGCTGGCCCACACCTATCAGATCCCGGTGACCACCACCCTCATGGGCAAAGGGGCCTTCGATGAGAACGATCCCCTCTCGGTGGGGATGCTGGGCATGCACGGCACCGCCTACGCCAACTTCGCCGTTACCGAGTGCGACCTGCTGATTGCCGTGGGGGCCCGCTTTGACGACCGCGTAACCGGCAAGCTGGACGAATTTGCCAAGCACGCCAAGGTTATCCACATTGATATCGACCCGGCAGAAGTGGGCAAAAACCGCACTCCGGACGTGCCGATTGTGGGAGATGTGCGCACCGTCCTGGTGGAGCTGTTGGCGCAACTGAGCAAAATGCCCCACACCCCTGGCCAGACGCAGGCTTGGCTGGAGCGGATCGAGCGCTGGAAACGGGACTACCCCCTGCAGGTGCCCCGCTATGAGGGCGTGATCGCCCCGCAGCAGGTGATCGATGCCTTTCGTCGCCATGCTCCCCACGCCTACTACACCACCGATGTCGGTCAGCACCAAATGTGGGCGGCGCAGTTTCTGCGTAACGGGCCGCGCCAGTGGATCTCCAGTTCTGGCCTGGGCACCATGGGCTACGGTTTCCCGGCGGCCATGGGGGTCAAAGTGGCCCTGCCCCACGCCGAGGTGATCTGCATCAGCGGCGACGCCAGCTTCCAGATGAACATGCAGGAGCTGGGCACGGTGGCCCAGTACGGCATTGCCACCAAGGTGGCCATCATCAACAACGGCTGGCAGGGCATGGTGCGGCAGTGGCAGCAGGCCTTCCACGGCGAGCGCTACTCCCACTCGGATATGACTCCGGGCATGCCGGATTTCGTCAAGCTGGCTGAAGCCTTTGGCGTCAAGGGCATGCGCGTCGATCACCCCGATCAAGTGGACGACGCCATCCAAGAGATGCTGCGCCACGAGGGGCCGGTGGTGGTCGATTTTGTGGTCAAGCGGGACGAGAACTGCTACCCGATGGTGCCCGCCGGCAAAGCCAACTACCAGATGATCGGCCTGCCGGAAAAGCGGCAACTGGAGCAAGCCGCCGAGCTGATTTACTGCCCCAATTGCGGCACCAAAAACCCCAGCCTGCACAAGTTCTGCGCCGAGTGCGGCACCAAGCTCTAGAATCGGTGGCCTGGCCATTCGGCTGGGGAAGGCGGGCCCCAGCAGCAGGGAGTCTTCGGGGATATCGGGGCTACTGAACAAGCCAGATTAAAACGCTCCCTGAGCGCTCTGCGAGGCCAACACGAGCGACTCCTGCCCCTTTCCCAAAAGGAGAGGAAGGTTGGGATCAGCGCAACGAACGGAGGATCCCTCCTGCCCTGGGGTAGTTCGATCCCCTCAAGGAGGGTAGCCGGAAACTTCTGCCTCTGGTGTCTCTGGCGGTCGGAAGCAGGCACCCTCCAGACCTGCCCAACCGGCTTAGAGGGGTCGGTAAACCCGGTAGTTGATATTGGGGAAGATGTTGTCCATGTATTCCACCTTGGCCAGCCACTGCTCCTCTTCAGGGGTGGCTTTTTCTCGCCGAAACTGACCCTCTTTGATCTTCTCGTAGAGGTGGTTGAAGCGCAGCAGATGGGACTTGGTGCGGCGCACTGCATAGGGAACCATCGTCCCTGTGCGCATGATAAAAGCCCAGTCAGACGATTGAGCCAGTAGCAATTCTCGCGCCGCCTGGTTCAAGGCCCGCCATTCTAGGTCATCGGCAGGCTCGCGACGGCTCAGCTCGATCATCCGCTCGGTGGCCTTGTGCAGGTGGGGGTAGATCCAGGCGTTGGTGGGGTTGAGCCAGTACTCGTGGAAGCCGCGCGCCCCCCAACTGGACTGGGCAGGTTTGCACACCTGCTGGGTGGGGTTCTCCCGCAGGTACTCCGCCAGGTGAGTCATGCGGTAGGTGTTTTGGTCGAAGTAGCTCTTGCGGATGAGAAAATCCAAAAACCAAGGGCCCTCGTACCACCAGTGGCCGAACAACTCCGCATCGTAGGGGGCCACCACCAGCGGCGGGCGGCCCATGACGCTGTACAAATATTCGATTTGCCGCTGGCGGTTGAACATAAAGTTGCCCGCATGCTCTGCCGCTTTCTCCCGCGCCCAATAGGGGTCGTAAAGCTGCTTTTGCCCCAGGTCCAGGTTGCGCCCGGTGATGCGGTGGTACTTGATGCCGGTGTTTTTCCGCTGGCCGTTGGGCATGATGTAAGGCTTGATGTACTCGTAGTCGGCCTCATACCCTAGGTCTTTGTAGAACTCGCGGTAAACCGGATCCCCTGGATAGCCCACCTCTGCCGACCACACCTGCTGCGAAGACTCGTGATCCCGCCCGAAAACGGCGACGCCGGTCTCGGTAAAAATAGGGGCGTACATGCCGTAACGAGGCCGGGGCTTGGCGTAGAGAAGACCATGGGCGTCGGTGATCATGTAGCGCAGGCCGGCATCGGCAATCATCCGCTCCAGCCCTTGGTAGTAGGCGCATTCCGGCAGCCAGATCCCCCGCGGCCACTGGCCAAAGTGTTCGTTGTAGTGCTCACAAGCTACAATCAACTGCGCCCAGACTGCCTGCGGGTACATCTGCATCAAGGGCAGGTAGCCGTGGGTAGCCCCACAGGTGATGATCTCCAGGTTGCCGCTGTCTTGAAACTGTCGAAAGGCCCGCACCAGATCCCGGTCGTAGCGCTCCCAGAGATCCCGCACCATGGCAAACTGCTTGATGTAGTGCTCCGCCAGGTAGCGAATGTGGCCGTTGGTGGCGTTTTTGTCGTACTCCAGCTGGGCCAGCTCTTCCAATTTGGTTAGGTAGTGGTCGTAGCGCTCCTGCAGCAAGGGATCCCGCAGCATCGACACCAAGGGCGGCGTCAGGGACATGGTGAAACGAAAGTCGATGCCATCTCGCTGTAGCCCCTCGAACATGTGCAGCAGCGGCACATAGGTCTCCGTGATGGCTTCGTAGAGCCATTCTTCCTCCAGCACAAAGTCTTGCTCAGGGTGGCGCACAAACGGCAGGTGCGCGTGGAGTACCAAGGCGAGATAACCCATGGCAGCCGGGGATCCTTACAGACAGGGAAAGATAACGGAGCAGACTTACCCTTCTCAGCAGCAAATCTGTAGAGAAGGTTAAGCCCAAGATTGCTACCTATCGTCCAGCATTTCGTCCTTGGGGTCAAGAGCTGGGATCGCTGGGGATCGCTGTTGGGCTCAGCGGTGACGAATGAAGTCGTAGATCTCCAGATACTCCTTGCCAGGATAGTTCCAGGAGTAGTCGTAGCTCATGCCTTGAATCTGCAGTTGACGGAACTGGTCAGGAGCGGTGTACCAAAGGTCGATGGCCCGATCCAGAGCCGACTCCAAAGCAGCTGGATCTGTGTGATAAAAGACGTAGCCGTTGCGTTGCTCGGGCAATTTGTGGGGATCGTAGTCGCGGTCGAAGACGGTATCCACCAGGCCACCCACTCCTCTCACCACCGGAACTGTGCCATACTTCAAGCCAATCATCTGAGTGAGTCCACAGGGTTCGTAGTGGCTGGGCACTACGATGATGTCTGCCCCCGCATAGATAAGGTGGGAAAGTTCTTCGTTAAAGCCCAACTCAATGTGAACATCGGGGTTGTTGTTGAGGTAGCTTTTCTCGTGGGCAAACCAAGCGCCGATCCCTCGCTCCGTAGCGGATCCCAGCAGAACAAATTGGGCATTTTTGAACAGGGAGCGGTAGATGGCATGATGCACCAAATGCACGCCCTTTTGCTCGTCCAATCGCCCGATATAGGCCACGATAGGCTTGTCAACATCCTGCAGTAGCAGCCGATCCCGCAGAGCTTTTTTGTTTTTAGCTTTATTTTCCAGCGTTTGAGCAGTGTAGCGCACGGGGATAAAGCGGTCGATCTCCGGGTTCCAAATGTCGTAATCGATGCCGTTCAAAACGCCGCGAAACTTGTGCCGGTGCAAGTAGAGGGTATGGCCAAGTCCATAGCCGTAGTCGCCAAATTGCACCTCCAGCGCGTGATTGGGAGAGACCGTAGTGACAAAGTTGGAAAAAACAATTCCCCCCTTCATAAAGTTGAGAGAAAAGGGGTTGAAGTTATCGCGCAAACGGTCGTAGTGGAAGTAGTAGGGTTCGCGGTTGAGGCCGGTAGCCCAAAGAATCTCTGGGCCGCCAAAGCCTTGGTGTTTGAAGTTGTGAATGGTGTAGCACACCCGCTGGTTTCCCATGCCGTGGTACTTGTAGATCTCAAACAGCAGCACCGGTACCAACCCTGTCTGCCAGTCGTGGCAATGGATGATGTCGGGGCGCTTGTTGCTTTGTAGGAGAAACTCTAGAGCCGCCTTGCTGAAAAAAGCAAAACGCATGTTGTCATCCGGGCAGCCGTAATAACACCCGCGATTGAAGAAGTTATCGCCCGAGTGGGGCTCAATAAAAAAGCAAAGGCGGCCATGCACCCAGCCGCAGTACACCGAGCAGTGAATGGCTCCCCCGTACCAGGGCACCCAGAGATCGCGATAGGCGTCGTGCAAGCCCCAGATCTGGTCGTAGCGCATCGTGTCGTACTTGGGCAAAACCAGCTCGACACAGTGCCCCCGCACTTCCAGCTCCCGGCTGAGGCCGTACACCACATCCCCCAGTCCCCCCGCCTTGATGACCGGGGCACATTCAGACGCAATCTGCACGATGTACATTTCGAGACCTCCCGTAGCACCGCCTTAGCTTTCTTTACAAACGATAATCTTTTTGGCCTCGACAGAACATCCCTCCCAATGGCAAGGGATCCCTGCACTGGGGAACAACCTCTGGGCCGACCGGGTTCGAGCCCCAGCTGCGCCGTTTGCCGGGGAACCTGATCTACGGGAGCAGCCCTCTGGGCAATTATGGGCATTTCGATTCAAACTAGAAACGTTGAATGCACGGGGCCAGAAGGCTTTTCAAGGACTCCGTCCCGCTGGCGCGATCAGTAGCCCAGGCCTCTCACCCTAACCTGAAACGCGACTATGAACGGCTGATCCCGCTGGGGCGGTACC
Source organism: Thermostichus sp. OS-CIW-29 (assembly GCF_054058195.1). NCBI lineage: Bacteria > Bacillati > Cyanobacteriota > Cyanophyceae > Thermostichales > Thermostichaceae > Thermostichus > Thermostichus sp. OS-CIW-29. The sequence continues at coordinate 22,768 of NZ_JBSSAB010000009.1, read as the reverse complement.
GTTCTTCGAGCCAAGTGCGCAGCTCATCTTCCGGGAAGGCGGCAGCCAAGGTGCCCGTTCTGGGATCGTGGGCATGCCAAAGAACATGGCCGGATGGATCCTGGCTTTACGGTAACTGCAGCCGGCTGCACCTCCCCTCGTCTCTTGCGAGCAGGCTTACTCTCTCCGGCTAGGGGTAGCCAGGGATCCTTCAAGGTCACGCGAACTCAATACCACTGCTGAGCGTAAAGGCGCTGCACCAAATAAAACACGAATAGGTTGACATCCACGCGCCGCTCGTCGATCATAAAAGACTCGATGGTGCTGGCCGGGGATCCTTCGGTGGTACAGCGGAAGAACTTGCGGCCATTCAAGGATCCCTCAGCAAACAGCACGCTGAACTGCTTCTTGCCTCCTGCAAACGCGCCGACCAGCGTCTTGCCTTCTAGGCGCAGCTCCAGATCGTTGACCCCGCGCTTTTGAAAAGCCGCAATGGCCGCCGGGATCACCTCTTCCGTGATCTGTTGCTCGAAGGGCTTTTCTTCCTTAGCAACTTTTTTCGCAGCGGCTTTGGGGGAATCCTCAGCAGCAGGCTTGGCAGCTTCAGCGGGTTTCTCGGCAGCAGCGGCCTCGGGGGTGGGTTCTCCAGACATGGGGAAACGCTCCGACAATCAGATGGGTAAAAGCCTTAGATGCAGAACAATCAAAAACTCTGTCCAGAACCGGCAAAGAGCTAGCCCTTGGGGATGTATTGGCCGACAATTTCTTCAGCAGGGATCTGGGGAAAGCCCATGCTGAAGTTGGGGGCACGCCCCTGCAGGTTGTAGGCAATCTCCCCTTGCTTGAGCAGGGAGCGGATGAAATGTTCCAGGTCAGACCCAATGCGGCGGATATTGTACTCGGTCAAGTCTCGCCCCCGGTATTCTTCCACCAACTCTTCGAAACGGGCATAGACCTTTTGCAGGGCAGCATCAGTCCAGACCAGCTCGTTGTCCGGATCCACATCGAGGGTAAACAGGTCGTCGCGGGGCACGAAGTTGTTGTCTGCAGTAACTTCACCGGCAAAAATGTGGACGTGGCGAGTGGTGCATTTCAGCATTGCGATGGCTCCGCTCCGGATCTAACCTGATAAACAGCGTATCACTACCTAGCGCTTGTGGGGGATCCGCTATTTGCCCTCGGCTTACTTCGGCCCAAGCTTTTTCTATGCCCGCTGCTATTCCCCTACTGGAGCGCCTGCACATTGAGGTGAGCAAGTTCCCACAGCGGCCTATCGCGACAGCGTTGCGGTTCCTCTGCCCATAGCAACAACGTGACTTTCTTTCGTGATTTCTTCTAAGGGGCTCAAGCCTTGGGAGGGAGTTCCAAGGCCAGCGGCCCCAGCAAGCCCTTGCGGTAGTCGTTGAGAACTTGCCGTGCCGCCCGCTGGGGATCCCCTTGATACCGCCGCTCGGCCAACTCCTGCACTGCAGCACCACCGGGAGGGATCGGATCCGGCCAACCGTAGCGCTTTTGCAAGAGAGATCCGGCTTGGGGCTGCACCCTCAGCACTTGATCCAAAAAGTGGGCCGCCACCCGTTCGGGATCGTAGGCCGCTTCGCCGATGTCATCGCAGATGGCCAATAGAGAGGCCGCCTGTTGATCCGGCAGAGAGGGCGGTATGATGCCCGGCGAGTCCAACAGATCCAACTCTCCCCCCAGCCGCACCCACCGCAGTTGCCGCGTCACCCCAGGACGTGCTGCGCTCTCAGCTGCCCGCCGCCCCAACAGTCGATTCAGCAAAGCAGATTTGCCCACATTGGGAAAGCCCACCACCACCGCCCGAACGGCCCGCGGTCGCATGCCCCGCTGTTGACGCCGCGTGTTGACCGATTGCCCCAAGTGCAAGACCGCCTGCTTGAGGCGATTCACCCCTTCTCCTGAGCGGCCATTGGTGGGATAGACAGGGATCCCTTGCCGTAAAAAATACTCCTGCCAAGCTTTCAGATCCCCAGCCTCAATGCAGTCCGCCCTGTTCAGAGCCAGGAGGCGAGGTTTTTCCCCCAGCCACCGGCCCAGCTCAGGATGACGACTGGCCAACGGGATCCGCGCATCCAACACCTCGATGACTGCATCCACCCGCTGCAACTCTTCCCGCAACTGGCCAATTGCCTTGGCAATATGGCCGGGATACCACTGGATGGCCGGAGAACTCATGCCGCCAGAACCCTAGAAGTGGACAGCAGAAATCAACAGTGGGATCCAATCTAGCCCGATTCCCCAAAAGAGGCTCGACCTGCCGGCTGAAGTAGCCAATAATACAACGTGAGTGCCGCTGGGATCCCTTTCCTGGGCAACCTAATGTTTAACCAACGGGGGTGCGGGGGCAACAAGCCCCGCGCTCTACCCGCAGGGTTAGCGTCGGGATACATGGATCCCTGCATGCTATACCATTATCTTTTTAGGTTGTGTTGATCTTTCATTTGAGCCAAAAGAGAGCACTGACGAGATAGAGAAAACTCAAGAAGTTCCTGGCCAATTTGTCAAAACGAGAACATAGATGCCGGTACTGCTTTAACTTATGAAAAAAGCATTCGATTAAATGCCTCTCTTTATACAGATGCTTGTCATAATGCCGCTGCGTCTTTCTATTCCTTTTAGGCGGAATAACCGCTTGAGCTTCCCCTATCTTCTCAATCAACTTATCCGCATCATATCCTTTATCCCCAATTACTTTGGTATCCTTTCTCTGCCAGCCCTCTATCAATTCTTCCCCTTGAGTAATATCGCTCTTTTCTCCGCCAGTTATTCTCAATTCCAGCGGATTTCCCAACCCATCTACACTCACATGAATCTTGGTGCTGTATCCCCCTCGGCTTCTCCCCAAAGCTTGCTCCCCTTTTTTCCGGCAGCACAGGAGTGCGCTCGAACCATGGTTGAATCAATAATGAGATGCTCTAAATCAGGGTCGTCAATAAAATACTTGAACATCCGTTCCCACACTCCAAAACGACTCCACCGGTGGAATCTTTGATAGATGGTGTACCATTTGCCATATCCTTCTGGGAGGTAGCGCCAAGGAGCACCGGAACGGGCTATCCAAAGAACTGCTTCAATAAACTGTTTGCAGTTTGCTTCTTTCCCAATGTTAACTCTCTCTTCTGTCTGTAAAAAAGCCAATATCTTCTGCCATTTGTTTTCATCTAAAAAAACCAACTTCATCCTCTTTCCTCTATAAATTATTCTCTCTATCCTAACATAAGATCAACACGACCTAGCTCCCTCCTTCCCCCTGGACCCAACGCGGGAGCGCTACTCCATGTACCTAGCCAAGGTGCATCTATTACCCTGGCTCTATTGGAACCGCATGCTCAAGGGCAAAAAGTTTGAGGCGGACATCTTCAAGCCCATCAACAAGTTGGTGCATCGCTACTAAGGCTCTTGGATCCCTCGCCCCTGACCCCTCTCCTCTGGGAGAGGGGAGTTTTTTTAGAGGCAGGCTTTTAGCCTTTTCAGCATCGGCAGCGCCGTGCGCAGGCCGCCTGAGTATTCGCGGAACAGCCCACCGGCAGGTGATTTTTGGCCCTTCCAAGCCGGCTGTAAGCTCCCCAACCCCAGCCACTCACCCTTTTTCGCAAGCAGAACCAAGTCTGACTGCCTCTAGATTGTCCTGGGAATTACTGAGGAAGATCGCGGACAAAGCTACAAAATATTTCTTAGTATCAATGTTTTTTGAGATGTAAGGCTTTGCCGCATAACTTTCCCCTAGTCTCCGTAAAGACCGGATAGGCTAAGTGTGAAAGTCTCATCTAAGGATGTTATCATATGTCCGACGAAGAAGAGCTAGGGTATCTCATCAAGAGGCGAAATGAAATTATAGAGCAGCAGAGAAATATCCAAGCCATTATTCAGGCTCCAAGGAATTGGCGAAAACGGGATATTTTGCGTCAAGCAAAAGAGTGGGGCTGGGAAATTGTTCAGCGACGTGCCAGACATAGCACGCAGGCTGTTCGGGGTGATTTAAGAATTCCTATTCCCGGACACGGCGGCGGAGATACTTTGAAAGTAGGATTAGCTCACAAAGTCTTATCCGAACTAGCAGAGCCTGTACTCAGAGAGCTGTAGCTTCAAGAGCAAGAGTACAGCGACCTACTTATTAGCTTTCCAGCGAATAGAGGTGTTAGCTTTAGGGTTGAGGCGGATTTACTAACTAAGCAGATTGAGTTTCTGGAAGAGCAGAACCAAAAACTTGAATTTAAAATAGTCGAGACTGAGGAAGCAGCTCTTAGTTTGCTCACCGAGAAAGAACTTGAGAATCAGCGGCTAGCCAACAGAATGAGAGAGCTTGTGGAAGAGCAGCTTCAAGCGCAAGAAGTTCTCGGTCATGCTATCGTAGCTCTGAAGCAGCTCAAGCATCTCTTCGACCAGCTTCAGAATGCGGTAAACCAAATTCCCATCCTATGGGTTAAGAGCTTATTGCAAAGTTACCTGAACAACATCAAGTCTGTTTTTGAAACCAACTTGCTCTCTGCCGGTTCTAGAAAGTTGCTTCAGGAGAAAGAACAGGAGTCTTATCAAGGGAAGTTGCCTCAGGAGAACAACCATGGGTCTCATCGAGAGTCTTGAAACGGCAATCGCGACCTCGCGGCGCAACTATGCTGAGCTTGTTAGCTTGACAGACCAACTCATCACCGAGCAACAGCAGCAAGGTCAACGAAATTGGCTGCGGCTGAATGCCAAGCCCTGGACCGTAGCGACTCTTAAAAAAACCTTTGCTTCCTTTGCAGCAGCTCGAGCTTACTTTGGCAAATGTTATGGCTTAAAGGCAAGAGGGTGGAAAACTTTAGCAGAGCAGGTCAATACCGTTGAGACGGCATTGATTCACTTGGGTCTAGCTATTCGCGAAAACCCACAAGAAAAGAGCATCTCCCCTTTCAAGAATTGATGGCTACCCATTTTAGTCATTTCAAGCCAGGTTTTTTAGAAACAGGCTTTTAGCTTTTTCAGCACCACTCGATCCAGCGTCAGCAGCGCCGAGCGCAAGCCACCCGAGTAGCCCCAAAAAAAGCCGACAGGCAGATGTCCTGGCGGTGCATCCAGGCTGGTTTTGAGCTCGCCGTACCCCAGCCAGCGACCTTGGATCCGCCAACCCACGGCTTCCCCCATACACTCTTCGCGGGGCAAGGCGGAGAAGGATCGCGATCTGCCTATTGAGGTTCCTCCGGGGTCGCATCCTTGCCACAGTTGCTTTTGAACGCTAAAGCCAAAGCGCCCATGGCTGGCCCGCACCCACAGTTGGTCAATCAGCCGCAGCATGGGGCAGGGGAAGGCCTGAACATCCTTGGGATCAAAAAAGCCCACTTGCGAGCGCCCAGCAAGCTTCAGCATCAGGGCTGTCGTCCAGCGATCCGCCTCCCCCCACTGCCCCGCTCGCAGCCGATCCCACAGACCTTGCAAGGCAGGGGCTGCTTCCCCCACCCACTCTGGCCAAGAGAGAGTTCCGGGCAGGGATCCCCCCTTCCCTCTCTCCTCTGGACAGACCTCAGGAAAAATCAGGGATCCGGATCCCTCTTCTCTTCCAGCTTTTTTGGCAGTGGCAGGGGTGGGAGGTGCCACCAGTTGCTCTAGCTCTTCCGCCGAGTGCCGGGACAGGAGCTGTTCCAGCTCGTCTTGGGGTTCTGGAGGCTGGGCCAAGATCTGCTCCAGCTCCCTCAGCTCTTGGGTGCGGATGGCTGGCTCAAAAGCAACCGGCTTCCTCCCTTGTTGAGAGGCTTCTGCCGGTAACAGTGCCAGCCACTCGGCCATGGTTTGCGGGCGCTCTTCTGGGTGGAGAGCCATCCCTTTGAGAATGGCAGCCTCCACAACCTCGGGAATGTTGGGGTTAAGGCTGCGAGGGGTATCCAACTGGCGGCCTGTGGCCCGCACTGGCGCACACATAGGCACCATCCCCGTCAGCGCCGTGTAGAGGGTTGCTGCCAAGGCGTAGACATCGGTGAAGGCGCCGCGGCGGCGCAAGCTGTCGTATTGCTCTAGAGGAGCATAGCCATCGGTGCCGTAGGAGGTGTGGCGTTGGATCAGACCTTGGGTGTAGCCGCGAGCTAGGCCAAAGTCGATCAAAACTGCCTGCCCGGATCCCTCCCGCACCATGATGTTGGATGGCTTCACATCCCGATGCAGGATCCCCTGTTCGTGCAAGGCCATCAGGGCGGATCCCACCTCCCGCGTCAGGCGCAGGGCTTCCGGCAGGGGCAACGGCCCTTTTTGCCGCAGAAGCTGGTGCAGAGTCTGGCCGCGGATGTACTCCATCACAATACACCAGCGCTCCTGCTCCCAGATCACCTCTTCCACCTTCACCACATGGGGGTGGCGGCAGCGGGCCAGTTGCAGCGCCTCGTTCATGAAGTTCTGCTGGAAGTGGGGATAGTCGGGATCCTCACGAAGGCTGTCGTTCAAAACTTTGATAACCACCTGGTCGGCACGAACGCTATCCCAGGCCCGGTAGGTAATGCCGAAGCCCCCCTCCCCCAAAACGGCCTCGATGCGGTAGCGTCCCCCTTGCAATTGTTCACCAACTGCCCAAGCCATACCTGACCCCCGCCTCTAGGGCCATTGTGTCACGGGGATCAAATTGACGGCACATAAAACTGCTTAGAAGTCTACGGGCAGCACTCCAGTTTTCACCTGGAAGGTGCGCGCTTGTCCATCGCGGATGACCCGCAGCGTCAGCGTATTGCCCACCCCAGCGGCTTCCACCAACTGCTGCACCTGTTCGGCATCGCGGATGGCCTGCCCATTGATTTCAGTGATCACATCCCCCTCCCGCAAGCCAATCTCCTCAGCCGGGGATCCCGAAATCACCTGCCCGATCAAGACCCCTTCTTCCACTGTCAGCGTGGTGGGACGAGCGGGGTCGCGGTTGAGGCGGGCCACAATGTCGGGGTTGAGGGTGATCATGCGAATGCCCAAGAAAGCGTGCTCTACCCGACCATTCCGGATCAATTGCTCGGCAATTTCCATGGCGCGGTTGATGGGGATGGAAAAGCCGACGCTCTGAGCTCGCTGGAAGATGGCCGTATTCACCCCAATCACACGCCCTTCCGCATCCAGCAGTGGGCCACCCGAGTTGCCGGGGTTAATGGCCGCATCCGTTTGCAGGAAAGTCACCCGCTTGTTGACAGCCCCAATTTGCCCGGAGGAGCGCCCGACGGCGCTGATGATCCCAGCAGTTACGGTATTGTCCAGGCCCAGCGGGTTGCCAATGGCGATGGCCCAATCCCCCGGTCGCACCAAGTCAGAGTTGCCCAAAGTAACCGTGGGCAGATTCTCCCCCTCAATCTTGATCACCGCGATATCGGTAACCGGGTCTGAGCCCTTCACCTCCCCTTCAAAGGTGCGCCCATCCAGCAGGTGAACCCTGACCCGCTCGCTGCCTTCCACCACATGGGCGTTGGTGAGGATCAGGCCACTGGCGTCGATGATAAAGCCCGATCCGGTGCCCTCCTGCTGAAACTCCTGCGGCAACTGCGGTATCTGATTTCCAAAGAAGCGGCGAAACAGGGGCTGGTTGAACAGTTCTGGGTTGACCCCCCTCGACACAGTGCGGGTGGCATCGATGCGCACCACCGCTGGGCCGACCTTTTGGGCGACTGCAGCAATAAAATTGGAAGGCCGGACAGCATCGGCGGGAGGAGCAGAATTCGCAGCCTCAGGGCGGGGCTCAGACCAGGGCAAAAGGGATCCCACTCCCTCACTGGCCCGTCGCGTCCAAGTGATCAGGGGAGTTTGCTGTAACCACTCCTGCCCCGCTCGAGACGATAGCCAGACCCCACCTGCGACGCCTCCACCAAACAGAGCCATCGCCAAAAGTGTATGCCGTAGAATCCGCGCCATGCTCCCTCCCAAAGCTAAGCCGTATCGCCAAGACTCAAAAGGCGTGAACCCGCTCCCCCGACTTACGCCATCAAGACCCAGTTCACTCCTGGTCTATTCTATCTATTCCTACTCTTTACTTTTGGATGTTCGGGGTATGTGTGCTTACCCTAGCAAATCTTGCGGACAGAGGCAGTGCTCGAAACGCCCAAAATGATCGGGGATCCGAGTATGCTCCATTCCTCCGAGCCGCAAGGGTGGGATCTGTGGCAGCGCCACCGCGCCTGGATGCAGTTGGCCTTGCGAGAAGCTGAGCAAGCGGGAGAAGCCGGAGAGGTTCCGGTGGCCGCTCTGGTGGTGGGGCCAGGGGAAAAGTTGCTGGCTTTGAGCAGCAACCGGCGGGAACGGGATCGGGATCCCACGGCCCATGCGGAGATTCTGGCCCTACGGCAGGCAGGGCAGCGCTTGGGCGATTGGCAGCTGCAGGGCTGTCGGCTGTATGTGACCCTGGAGCCCTGCCCCATGTGTGCGGGGGCAATCAGCCAATCGCGGCTGGCCCAGGTAATCTACGGCGCCGATGATCCCAAGGCCGGAGCACTGCGCAGCGTGCTCAATTTGCCAGCTTCTGCCGCCAGCTTCCATTGCCCGGAGGTCATCGGCGGAGTCTGCGAGGCCGAGTGTCGCCGCCTATTGCAGCAGTGGTTTTGCCGCCGGCGCGGGATCCCCTCTGAGCCGGCTGAATCCTGACCGAGGGACTGGGGGCGGAAAATTCTGGGTTGAAGTCGTGCATCTGCAGGATGTTTTTGATACTGTCATAACGGGTTCGGCTGGCCCTTGCCCGGGATCCCGCACCAGCCTCAAAAAAGGCTTTCCGAGTGCGGGATCTCTTGAGCCCAACGGTGGCCGCTTGGGTTGTTGAGGGTGCGTCGGCCCTATGCCTGGATTCTCAAAACCCGACTTGTCTGGGATCCCTCGCTGGCTATGCCCAGCGGCGGGTAGTCTTTCACAGAGGATTGGTGTGTGACTATTGCCCTCTCCTTTTCTCCTCTCCCATCAGCTTGGCTTAGGAGTATTGCCCTTCTGGTTTGGGCTTGGCTGTGCTTGACCTTTCCGGTGCAGGCACGGGTGCTGCTGCGGGTAGGTATTGCCGTCAACAAGCCCCAGGTCACCGTCGGCAGCTCTACCGGAGCCCGCCTATTGAATGCCCAGGGACAGCCGCTGGCAGAGGTTCAGGCCATGCAACCGCTGCAGGCCAGCCGTTCGGGTTCAGCAGTCAGTTTGGCCGGCCAACAGGGAGAACGTCTTTACCTACAGCCCACCACCTCCGATGGGTTAGTGTTTATCGACCAGAATTGGTACCGTGGCTTGGTGGAGCTGATCCCTGGCGAGCGTGGGGTGATTGCCATCAACCAAGTTGGCTTGGAGGACTACGTTTCCAGCGTGGTGGGCAGCGAGATGGGACACCGTTTTCCCATGGAGGCTCTTAAAGCCCAAGCCGTGGCCTCCCGCACCTATGCCCTCTACCACCGCAGTCGCCGTTCCCAGCAGCCTTTTGACTTAGGAAACGGGATTGATTGGCAGGTTTACAAGGGAGTGGCTGCCGAATCCAGCCGTACCCAAGCGGCTGCCCGTGAGACCGCCGGGCAGGTTCTCATCTACCAGGGGCAGTTGATCAATGCGGTTTTCCACTCCTCTGCGGGGGGACATACAGATGATGCAGGCAACGTCTGGTTAGAATCGCGGCCCTACTTACAGGGGGTGCCGGATTTCGATCAGCACTCACCGGTGTTTAGCTGGACGGCCACCGTTCCTGCCCAACAGATTCAGCAATTGGCTGCCGGGATCGGTGCCATTCGTTCTGTGGAGGTACTGCGCAGCTCCCCGTGGGGACGGGCAATCACGGTGCGCTTGACGGGATCCCAAGGGATCAGAGATCTCAATGCCGGCGATTTTCGTCGGGCTCTTGGGTTGCGCAGCACAAAGATTGCCATTAGCCCGCGCGGGGAGGCCGCCACTACGGCCAGCCTGGCTCCTGTGGCAGGGACATTCCCAGCTTTCTTTGAGATTCATGGGCGGGGCTACGGGCACGGGGTGGGCATGAGCCAGTGGGGAGCTGCCGCCCTGGCCAGCCAAAACTACTCTTACCAACAGATCCTCAGCCACTACTACCGCAACACCAGTCTGGCAGTGGTGGAAGGACGTTAAGGCTCAACTTCAAGGAGAAGCCAACAAAATCATCGATTGGTAGCAAAAGTAGCTGCAGTTTTTAAGAGCTTATGAGAAGCAGCATTTTAATTGAACCGGAGGGGTTCCCCAAGGGTTCGTTGGGGTTCTGTAGATTTTGTTAACTTTGAGTTAACTCTAATGTTGCACCATCTCTTACGATAGACGGGCAGCTTCTAGACGGGCAGCTTCTGCCGGAATCGAAAGCTGGGCTGCCTGTGAACGCTGCTTTTGAAGGCTCCGCGCTGCTATGACAAGATCGAGAGAAGCCCTGGAAAATTTGGGTTACGTCCCCTGAAGATTTTGTAGAGATCTTGAATTCCCCCCTCAGAATCCTCAGGATCGGCTCAATAATAATTTTGAGATACGTTTACCAGGATCGACCTCTACCTCTTCTTTTTCGAGCCCATAACTTTAACCCCAGGTATCTGTCCTATGTCCATTGCCACCTTAGCTCCTGCTTTTCCCGAACGTTGTCCGGTGCTGCCGGAAGCGCTCACGCCCCTGTGCGAGATCGCCCGCAACTATTGGTGGACCTGGAACCCGGATCACCTCACCATTTTCCGGGAAATGGATCCCGCCCTGTGGGAAAAAACCTCCCACAACCCGGTGCGCATGCTGGAGGAGGTTTCCTACTTGCGGTTGGCAGCCTTGGCCACCGATGTGAACTACCTCAACACGTTGAACCGGATGGTGCAGTCCTATCGGCAGTACATGACGGCTGAGGATACCTGGGCCAAGCGCACCATGAAAACCTACGACTGGCAGCGTCCTATTGCCTATTTCTGTGCCGAATACGGCTTGCACGAGTCTTTGCCCACCTACTCTGGCGGGCTGGGTATGTTGGCCGCCGATCACCTCAAGTCGGCTTCAGATTTGGGAGTGCCCCTGGTGGCCATCGGGTTGCTCTACCGTCAGGGCTACTTCCAACAGCGCCTGGACAACAATGGCTGGCAGGGGGAGCTTTACGAAGACTCTGAGTTTGAGTCTCTGCCGTTGACTCTGGTGCGCCAGCCGGATGGCAGCCCTCTGTTGGTGGAAGTGGCGATGCGGCAGCGGTTGGTGAAGGCGCGTGCCTGGCGAGCAGACGTGGGCCGGGTGCCGCTCTTTCTGCTGGACACCGACCTGCCGGAGAACGACCCCATCGACCGCTGGATTACCGCCCACCTCTACGGGGGCAGCACCGATACCCGCATCGCCCAAGAGTGCATCCTGGGTATCGGTGGGGTGCGTCTGCTGCGCCAGTTGGGTTTGGATCCCATGGTCTATCACATGAATGAAGGGCACGCTGCTTTCCTAACGCTGGAGTTGCTGCGGGAGGAAGTGGCGCGGGGCACCCCCTTCGAGACGGCGGAGGCCAAGGTGCGGGAAAAATGTGTGTTTACCACCCATACACCGGTGCCGGCTGGCCACGATGCCTTTAGCCCCAATGAGATGGATGCGTTCTTTGCCTCCTTCTGGCCTCAACTGGGCCTGACGCGGGAACAATTTTTGGCTTTGGGAGCTCGGCGCACCGGGGATCCCTGGGAGCGCTTTAACATGACGGTGCTGGCTTTGCGGTACGCGCGGGCAGCCAATGGCGTAAGCAAGCTCCACGGACGGGTTTCTCGCGAAATGTGGCATGTGCTCTACCCTGAGCGATCGGTGGATGAGGTGCCCATCAGCTCCATTACCAATGGGGTTCACGCCCGTACCTGGGTTTCCCCCCTCTTCTGGAATCTCTACGACCAGTACTTGGGCCCCGATTGGCCGGAGCGGGTGTCAGACCCGGAACTGTGGGCCAAGGTGGAAGAGATCCCAGATGAAGAACTGTGGCGGCGCAAAGAAGCTCTGCGGGAGCGGCTGGTGTCTTTCACCCGTCACCGGGTGTTGCGGGCCCGGCGCAATCGCGGCGAAAGCAACGAACGCATCCAAGCGGTCAACCAGTTGCTGGATCCCAAGGTCTTGACGATTGGGTTTGCCCGTCGCTTCAGCACCTACAAGCGAGGAGATTTGATCCTGCGAAATCTGGAGCGAATTACCCGCATCTTCACCAACAAAGAGTACCCTGTGCAAATTATCTTCGCCGGCAAGGCCCATCCGCGGGATGAAGGGGGCAAGCGCCTGATCCAGCGGGTGGTGGAATGGTCGAACCGGCCTGAGGTGGCCAACCGGGTCGCCTTCATCGAAAACTACGATGCCTATGTCGGTCGCAATTTGGTGCAGGGGGTCGATGTGTGGCTGAACAACCCGCGACGCCCTCTGGAAGCCTCTGGCACCTCAGGGCAAAAGGTGGGCTTCAGTGGGGGATTGAATTTGTCGGTGCTGGATGGCTGGTGGCCGGAGGGTTACAACGGTCGCAATGGCTGGGCTATTGGCCAAGAAATCGAAGGTCTGGATCCCGCTGCCCAAGACGACTTGGACGCCAACTCCCTCTACGACTTGTTGGAGTATGAAGTAATCCCCATGTTCTACGACCGGGATGAGAAAGGGATCCCACGTCGTTGGATTGCCCGCATGAAGGAGGCGATCCGCACGCTCAACCCCGTTTTCAACACCGACCGCATGGTAGCGGAGTACGTGCTGAAAATCTACGAGCCTCAGCCCCTGGAAGCAGAGGCGAGCCGGACTTTGTTGGGTTCGGCTGTTGCCGGCTAGGGTGGACTCCCCCTCTCCCAGCGCAAATCATACAAAACATTGGGATCCCTCTCTCCTCAAGAGGAAAAGCAGGGATCCCAAGTTTGAGCTTGGGGACAAGAGACTAGGCGCCAGCGTTGACGGCCATAGGCAGAGTCAGCGGCTCTGGCTCCTCTTCGGGGGGCAACATCACCACCTCAGAGTTGTCGATGATGGCCTGCAGCTCTTCCCCATCGATGGTTTCGGCCTCCACCAAACGACGGGCGATCCGATCCAAGAGGGCGCGGTTTTCTCGAATCAAGTAGGTAGCCCGTTGGTAGGCCTCGTTCACCAGCCGCCGCACCTCTTCGTCGATGAGGGCTGCTGTTTCCTCCGAGAAATCCCGTTCTGCGGCGATCTCCCGGCCCAGGAAAATGTTGGCGTATTGGCGGCCCAGGGCCACATTGCCCAGTCGGTCGCTCATGCCAAAGCGGGTCACCATGTTGCGGGCGATGCGGGCCACCTGCTGCAGGTCACTGGCTGCCCCTGTGGTGATCTCCGACTCTCCATAGACCACTTCTTCGGCCACGCGCCCACCCAAGGCAACAGTCATCATGTTCTTCAGATGGGCACGGGTGGTTAGTCCCATGTCGTCATCGCTGGGCATGAACCAGGTGAGGCCACCTGCTTGTCCCCGGGGGATGATCGTCACTTTTTGGATGGGATCGTAGTTGGGCAAGAGGGATCCCACCAGGGCATGGCCCGCCTCGTGGTAGGCCACCAATTCCTTGCGCCGCTCGCTCATCAGCCGATCCTTCTTCTCTGGGCCGGCCAACACCCGATCCACCGCGTCGTTGATCTCGTCCATGGAGATCTCGGTGAGGTTGCGGCGGGCTGCCAGAATGGCTGCTTCGTTCAGGAGGTTGGCCAAATCGGCACCGGTAAACCCAGGGGTACGGCGGGCCAATTTCTCCAGATCCACATCGGCAGACAGGGTTTTGCCGCGGGCATGCACCTTGAGGATTTCTAGCCGGCCCTGAAAATCGGGGCGATCCACCGTAACTTGGCGGTCGAAGCGACCGGGCCGCAGCAGCGCCGCATCCAGCACATCCGGTCGGTTGGTGGCCGCAATGACGATGATACCGGAGTTGCCCTCAAAACCGTCCATCTCGGTGAGCAACTGGTTCAGGGTCTGCTCCCGTTCGTCGTTGCCACCTCCCAAGCCAGCTCCCCGCTGGCGACCGACTGCATCAATTTCATCGATGAAGACGATGCAGGGAGCATTTTGCTTGGCCTGCTCGAACAGATCCCGCACGCGAGAAGCGCCGACCCCAACAAACATCTCCACAAACTCGGAGCCGGAAATGGAGAAAAAGGGCACACCTGCTTCTCCGGCTACGGCGCGGGCCAACAGGGTCTTACCGGTGCCGGGCGGGCCCACCAGCAGCACCCCGCGGGGAATCTTGGCTCCCAAAGCGGTGAAGCGCTCTGAGTTTTTCAGGAAATCCACCACTTCTGCCAGCTCCAGCTTGGCCTGATCGATGCCGGCCACATCGTTGAAGGTAATTTGGGTTTTCGGCTCCATTTGCACCCGTGCCCTGGATTTGCCGAAGTTGAGAGCTTGGCTGCCTGGGCCATTTTGAGCCCGCCGCAGCAGGAAAAAGAGCCCCAGCAAGAGCAAAACTGGCAGGAAGAAGGTGCTGAGAATGCGCCCGAGTAGCCCCTCCTCTTGGACAGGACGCACGGCCAGCTCCACCCCGTTGGCAACCAGGGTGTTCTCAAACTCGGGGGTAAGGGGGGGCAGATTCACCTGCACTTGGGTGGCGCGGTTGTTGATTTCTGCCTCGGCGATGGCAACCTGGCGACCATCCGGGGCCGTCTCCACCAAAACTTTGCTGACCTCGCCCCGTTCGACGCGGCTGATCAGGTCGGAGTAGCTGATCTCCAAACGCTCAGGCGGGCGATTACCCAAGAAGGTGGTGGCTAAAGAGATCAAGACGATGGCCAGCAGCGCATATAACCCCGCGCTTCTCCATTTCTTGTTTTTACCTTTCTGACTCACGGAAGTGTTTCCTCCCAAAGGGTGTTTTTGAATCGAACTCGCAGATGGTGACCTATGGGTAACAATCTGGGGTCGGGTGGGTTCTTGCAGCAACAGACTGTTAATTAATATTAACCTGACTGAGAGGGTTGCCGGGGATCCCTGCAATTCCCCTCTTCTGGCCGGGAGTTTGGGGATAGGATTGAGAGACCAAGGCTGTGCCGTCAGCCAGGATAGGTGGTGTTTTTTCCATTCTCATTCCAGCTTGCCCAGGGATCCCTATGCTGACTCAACTGCGCGAACTGAGCATCGCTGCCGACGGGCGCTATCTCAGGGATGAGGAGCTGCAGTTCATGGAGACCTATCTAGCCTCCTTTGACCTTCGCCTGAGCGCCTATCGCAAGATTCAGGCGGCGGAGGCCCAGATCATCCGGGATGTGGAGATGAAAATGCGCGCGCTGGATCCCTACTTGCTCATGCGAGGGGTGGAAGACTTCAGCAACAAGTGGAAGGCTGACACCGTGCGGGTTTTGCGCCTTTCGGCTTTGGCCATGCTCCTGGACGATGAGCAACGCTACAAAGATCGATTTCTCTACTGGTTCCAAACACTGATGCGAGCCTTCCGCACCCAACGCAGTTGCGAGGCCACCTATCGCTTCCTACAAGAAGTGATAGCCAATTACCTCACCCCCGAAGAAACCAAGTTGATCAGGCCGATTCTGGAAACCAACCGCACGCTGTTGGGCCTCAACTAGGCAGCCGTCTCAGCAGACTCTCCAGAACCAGCCGACTCCACCACCTCCAGCTCATCAGCCTGGAGATGGGCACGGAACTTGTTGTCAAACTGCACCTGAAAGGGAAAGTTGGCGCTGATCGGGCGGCCATTCCAATCCCGAATCACGGCCTTCAGCTCCCCTTCCATGCCTTTGAGGTCGAAAGGTTGATTGCGATGTTCCGGGTGGTGATAGACAATCACGCTGGTACGCACCCGCACCCGATCTCCAACTTTCATGTCTTGCCCTCCTGAAAAGGCAGCATACTGCAGGAACCGACTGGAAACACTCTAACTCAATCTCTAAGCAAGCTTTCCGGATGTGGAGAAGTGTGTGGAAACTGAAACAGTAGTTTGCATTTTTCTCAAGTTCCCTCTCACTTTGGATGACCCGAGAACATTCCCTCAAACTCAAGCCATGAGCCCGACCCAAGGGATCCCCCTGACTGGCCACTGGATCCCTGCATTGTATACATCCTTCCAGAGAACTTTAGGGTGTGGCAAGGAAAATCAAATGAGGGCTTTCAACCTCATGGGATCCCTATTGGGCAGGAGGCTGGTTTCGCCGGAAAAAGCTGCGTCTAGCCAATCTCAGCTTCCACCGGGATCTGGGAAAGAGAGAAGGCGACCTTTTGTTGCTCCACCAAGCGGTCGAATTCTCGCTCGAAGGTGACCAAGGCCCGGTTGGTTTTGCCCCCCAAGTAGAGCCCCGTCTCCGTTTGCAAAGCCCAGATTTGGCTGTAGCTGAAGTAGCTCATCACCACCCCCACCATCAACAGGCCAAATCCGAGATACACCGCAGGGATCCCTGGATCCGATTTAATTTGCAGTCCGGTAGCGCCGATCACCTCATCCAGATACAGAGTGAGGGGGTTGGGGAAGCGTTGGGGAGCGACCTCGTCGAGGGCCAAGCTCATGCCTTGGCGCAGGGATCCCATCCATTGCCCTTCAGTGTCGTAGAGCAGGGCTGTCCCCTGCAAATCCGGCAGCAGCAGCGTGAGTCCCTGGCTCATGTCCGGCTGGGTGGGCACAAAAGCGCCCCAGAGTTTGTTGCCTGCCTCGGTACGCACCGGCACCACCGGGATTTGAAAAGTGGGGCTGTTGTTGATGCGGATGCGGATGCTGTCGATGCTCCAATCGGCTTGGTAAAGGGTCACACCCCGGTAGGAGAGAGGATGGTTGACGGAAATGGTCTGACGTTTAACCTCCTGACCCTGATCCAAAATCGAGAGGTCGGAATAAAACTGCTTGACCCGGCCATCGGCAGCGTAGTCAATCCAGAAGCGATTGGCCCGAATTTGCCAGGTAGGCAAGTGAGCGCGAGCCAGATCCCCTGCTCCGGTCAAGTGTTGAATGGAAGCCACGCCGCCGCTGGGAATGAGTTCTTGGGCCTTGAAGCCGCTAATGCTGCCCCAAATGGCCCCCAGCAAGATCAGCAGCATGCTGACATGCACCAAGATGGGGCCGATCCTGCCGATTAACCCTTTGCGGGCGTAGAGGTAATGGCCCTCCTGAAACACCAGATAGCCCTGTCGACGCAACTGCTGCGGCAGACCTTGTAAAGATTGCTGAGGCAGATACGTCCGAAACGGCAGGCGCTGAAAAGACTGCGGGCGGGTGAGATAGCTCCAACGGCGGGCCCTCTTCAACATCGGCCATTGGCGCGTCAGGGAACAGGCGGCAAGGCTGCTGCCGAACAGGATCAAAATGGCCAGAAACCAAGGGGTGCGGTAGACGTGATCCAATCCCAAGCTCAGGATCACCCGCCAGGTGAGAAAGCCAAACAGGGCCGGATGCTCTGGATAGTGAGCCTGATAAAAAGCCGCCGTTTCCTCTTGCTCGATCACCGTGCCGGTGGCGCTCAAGACCGCAATTGCCAACAAAAGGCCAATGGCCAGGCGCAGATCCGCCAGCAGCGGCAGCAGCTCATGACGAAAGTACCGCCGCAGCGAGGAAACCCAGCGGGCAAGCGGGAGAGAGTATATGACCATGAGAAGTTTGTCGGCTCAAGATTCAGACCGCTGCTCTTGCCAGGCAAGGTGCAGTCCCCAACAGGGTGCTGTAGGTGTAGCCCCATCTTAGCCTGCAGCAGCAGGGATCCCTTAGACCCAGGCCGACAGGATCGTTACGCTGCCGAACCCCACCAACACCACCCCACTGGCATAAGTGAGCCAGCCCGACCAGCGCCGCAGGGCCAACAGTTGCTTCACCAACCCGGTAAACACCCCCGCCAGGAGCAGGGGAAAGGCCAACCCCAGCCCGTAAGCCAGCAACAGCCCACCCCCTACCCAGGGTTGCCCTGTGGTGGAAACCCAGGCCAGCAAAGCCACCAAAACCGGCGTACTGCAGGGAGAGGCCACCAGGCCAAAGGTTAACCCCAGCAACACTGCCCGACCCAGCCTGGGCCATTCTCCGGGAATCTCGAGGCGGTTAAACCAATCGGGAAAACGCAGGGGGATCACCTCCAACAAGTTCAGCCCCATCAAAATAGCAATTCCCCCCACCACAACAGGCCCGAAGGATCCGGTTTGTCCGTAAACGCGACCCAGCAAAGCTGCCGACAAACCCAGCAGGGTCAGGGTAAAAGCCACCCCAGCCGCAAAACCCAAAGATTGAGCCCAAACTTGCCACCGCCCTTCCCCAGCCGTTTCCTCAGAAGCGGGGGTGTAGCCGCCGATGTAGCCGATGGTCACCGGCAGCATAGACAACGTGCAGGGGGAAAGACTGGTGAGCAAGCCCGCCAGACCCACCACCAACAGACTAACGGGAGAAAGGTGCTGCAGTTGAAACTGAACCAGCTCAGTTGCCCATTGTTCTAGGTGGTAAAGCCAGAGCTGAGCCGCATTCAACATAAGCTCAATCTGTCAACATAAGCCCAAGGTAGCATGAAGGATCCCCGAGCCCGTTCAAGATATCTTTGCTATCCATTCCCACCGCCCAGGTTGTGGAGAATTTCGCGAGGATGGTTGACGGGGAACTGCTGCCATTCCTGTTGAGCTCGTTGCAGCACCAGGAGCAATTCGTCCCACCTTTCGCCAGCGATCAACTGCTCTATCTGTCGTAACTGGGCTTGGTAGCTGTGCAGGGCAGTCAGCAGCGCCTGTCGGTTGTGGCGGGCCATTTCCAAACCCAATTGCGGGATCCCTCCGCCAACACGGCTGGTATCGCGGAATCCGCTGCTGGCCAAAGTGCGGGCCAATTCCAGAATCGCGGGATCCCCTTCTTGGCTAACCGCTGCGATCAAACTGGCGCTGACCATAACTGGCAAATGGCTGATCCAGGCCACCGCTCGGTCATGGCGTGCGGGATCCGTGAGGACAGCTTCTGCGCCAACAGCAGCAATCAGTTCTTTCACCGCATCGAGAGCCTGAGGTTGGGTCTCGGCGATGGGAGTGAGCACGTAAGGCCGCCCCCGAAACAAGTCAGCTTCTGCCGCTTGGATCCCTTGCAGGCTTTTGCCGGCTATGGGGTGCCCCCCCACAAACCAGGGCCACAATTCGGTTGCCGGAGCAACGATGGGCTGCTTAACCGAGCCGACATCGCTCACTACGGTTTCTGCCGACAAATAAGGCAACAGGGCGGCTAGCGTGGCCAACACCTGCTCCAGAGGGGTACAGATCAGCACCATTTGCGGATCAAAGCGGGCCAACTGGGCCAACTCGGTTCCACAGCCTTGGACAGCACCCCGTTCCAGAGCCTGTTTGCAGGTGGCCGGGTTGCGGCTTATCCCCCAGACGGAATATCCCTTTTCGGTCAGTTTGAGGGCCAGGGATCCGCCAATCAACCCCAACCCGACAATGGCAATGCGCATAGTATCTCAGTAAGCCAGTGAAACTCCTTTTTTGACACCACCAACAACCGCTTCCAGGTGTAGTAGGAGGCTACTCCCGTAGCTCAGCGATACTCGCCACCGGCGGGCAAGCCTAGTTCCTTCCGAAGCTCCCGCCGCAGCAGCTAAATTCTCGGCCAGGGACTGTCCACTTGTCCATTTTTAAGTCAATATAGGGGTAACATCCGGGCTTGCTTACCCTGCGGATTCGTGGTAGCCAAACTGGCCTCCGACAGGAAAAACAAGGGCAGGCCTTGGATGTATTAGCAGGAGATCGGCCCGCTGTGGACTGCTGTTGCGCCGAAGGGATCCCAGCCTTTCGTGCCGGCTCAGCGCAGTTCTTCTTCGCTTACTCAAGAGCAGGTGTCCCTCTTCTCAGCGATTCTCCAGAACTGTACCCATCGAGCCACTTTCACAGCGGGCTCGGCTTTTGGCCTGCGAGTTCCCGCTTTAACCCCCGTTGGGGAGCACTCTGTCGTTTAGGAGATTCTATGCCTAGTGAACCCAAAACCCGCAAGAGCCGTGAAAGCACTAACCCGCGCCCGCGCGACCGTCGTCGTGAATCGGCCAAAGGGAGCAAAGGGGCAGTCTCAGCCACCCATCTCTCCTTGCCGAAGTTAATTCAAGAGAATGCGGTGCTCCAATCTCGCAGCCAGTTGTTGTTGATGTACAGTGACTTCCAAACCGAAATGCCCAACGATGGCAAAACCGGTGTGGGCACCTGGCTACAGTCTCGACTCAAGGAGCACGGCATGCCCAGCCTGCTGCGTTTTGGCCCCCGCTCCCGCCCCCAGGTTTTCCGCCGCGATGAATTTTCCGAGTGGATTACGCTGGCTCTGGCCTCTGTTAACCCCAACAGCGATACTGCCCCCCAAGAGCACCTGAGCTAGGCCGGAAGGGGAAGTTGAGCGGTAGAAGCAGAGGTTGCTGGCCCAGGGATCCCGCCACGCCCGTTGAGGGAAGAGGGTGAACTGGGCTTTTCTGTATCCGGCAATAGCAGGTCGCGGATGAGGCGAGCTGCCGAGCGTTGCAACCAGCGGGAGGCCAATTGACGGCCCAGTTGTTGAGCTTCCGGTTTGGCAGCCACCTTGGCAACAATCGGCAGAAGCTGCAGCGGCTGAAAGCTTGGGTTGCTGCTGAGGAGTTCCCACAGACGCTGCAAATGAGCCAAGCCATCTGAGCCGCCCTGGGATCCCGAGCTGGAGAAGAGCACATCCACTAGGCGCTCCCGCAGGAAAGCGCCCCGCTCAGAAAAGATAAAATCAACGGCCTTTTCCAGGGATCCCTGCAGGTCAAAATCCTCGCTGTTGACGGCGTTGCGCAGCAGGTTCTCCAGGCGGTTCCAGCGAAATTGCCCCTGGTTAAACAGCAGCTCCCGCAGGGATACGCGCAGCTCCGGGGCCGGGTCGGTGAGCAGGCGCTGAGCCACGTAGGGATAGGCCACGCTCAACACCTTAAAGTTGGGATCCAGGCCGATGGCGATCCCTTCCAGGGTGAGCAAAGAGCGGATGATCAAGGCGTAGTAGGCGGGAACTCGAAAGGGAAAGTCGTACATCACCCCCGAGAGCCGATCGGTGATGCTCTTGAAATTCAGTTCGGAGACCGATTTGCCCATCGCTTCGGCGAAGACAGCTTCCAGAGCAGGGATGATGGGAGTCAGGTCGGTATCTGGATCCAGGAACTCCAAGTCCACGTAGTCTTGGGCCAGCCCGGCAAAGTCTCGGTTTACCAAATGCACAATCGCCTTGATCAGGCCGTAGCGCTGATGGGGCGCGATGGTGCTCATCATGCCGAAATCGATATAGGCCAGCCGCCCGTCGTACATGGCCAAGAGGTTGCCCGGGTGGGGATCGGCGTGGAAAAAGCCATTTTCCAAAAGCTGCTTGAGGGAGCAATTGACACCGATCTCGATCAAGTGCCGTCCATCCAGCCCCGCAGCAGCGATTTTGTCAACCTGAGTCAGCTTGATGCCATCAATCCACTCCATCGTCAGCACCTTGGTGCGGGTGTACTCCCAGTAAATTTTGGGAGCGTAGATGGAGGGGTGACGGTACAGCGCCAGGAACCGCTCGGCATTGCGGCCCTCCTGCGTGTAGTCCATTTCTTCGTAGAGGCGCCCGGCAAACTCATCGACGATGCCCACCAGGTCGCTGCGGATGCGGCGGAAAGTGCGTTTGGCCCAGGCGGCCAGGCTGCGGACAATATACATGTCGAGAGAGATGCGCCCAATCAAGTCGGGCCGCTGCACCTTGACGGCGACTTTCTCCCCGCTGTGCAAGTAGGCCTGGTACACTTGCCCCAAGCTGGCGGCGGCAATCGGTTCAGGGCTGATCTCTCGAAAGATTTTGTCTATGGGTTTGCCGATCTCCGACTCGATGAGGGCAAAAGCAATGGCATTCTCGAAGGGGGGCAGCTCATCCTGCAGTTTGGCCAGCTCCTCCAGAAACAGGGGCGAAACCAGATCGGGACGGGTGGAGAGGGCTTGGCCGATTTTGATGGCTGTCGGCCCCAATTCCGTGAGGATCTCCCGTAGCCGGGCCGCATGTTTCGGGCGATTCTTCAGTTCTACTCCCCGCCAGCGATCCCAAAACACCCAGGCCAACAAGCCCAAAAAGGGGGTGATCAACTGAAACAGGCGCCGCACCACCAGATCCCAGCGCCCTCGATATTGCTTGGCCAACTGCTCTGGGTCGTAACGCAAGCTTGGCTCAGGAACCACCCCCAGATCTGCCGGAGGGATGGAGACAGCCCCAGAACCCAAGCCATCCTGCCTCGCTGCTATTGTCACTACCGGTGTTGCGCCCATAGATGCCCCAACGGATTCCGTAACACATCTTAACTTGCTGGCTCAGCCTGGCGACCCTCGGAGACAGCCACCAGCCTGCTCGATTGGGCTTGAAAAGGCCGGCCAAACCTTCAGAAAAGGATCTTCATCCTCTCCCGGAGAAGGTGACAGCAGCCCACCTACGGGGATCCCCGCCAAACCTAAAATGGGAAAACCGCGATCTCTGCCTTTGTGTCTGGATCCCCCCCTCTACGGCCTGCCGAGCCGAGTGTGACCGGATTTGCAGCCCTTAAGGCGCGCCACCTGCTGTTGGCCTTCTTGGTGATCAACCTGGGGGTAGGCTTGGGAGCCATCGCCTTGGCCCAGCTGTTTCATCTCCCATCTGACGATCCTCTGCTGGCCGACTTTGTCTATTGCGCTACATTTGTCCTCACCTGTATCTGGAGCTGGCGACGGGGGCAGCAAGCCCATCTGCAGATGAGACGGCTGTGGGGCAACTGGCGGGCTGCTATTCCTTGGGGATCCCTGCTGCGGGTGGTGCCGGCTTTGGTAGTGCTCTCCATCGGCACAACTTTACTGATGATCTACGTAAACTACCCGACTCCGACCGCTAAGCGGTACGGAGCGGGCTTTCAGTAGCCCTGAGCCTGCTCTGCTCTACCAGAGAACAAAACAAGCCCGGACCTCCAGGCTGGT